>JBCCRX010000484.1:0-4693 GCA_039201015.1 Bacteroidota bacterium
AAAAATTAGAGATTTTTGATGCTTTTCACCCTTAAAATCCCTTAAGCAGAAAGTTTTTCTCATCAGAAAAGAAACTTTCTGCGAATTTTGGAAACGGAATCCATACTTAAATGTCGATCTAATTTTTTGAACGTTACTTACTTTCTTTCTTCCAATGAGTTCTTGTATGAAAGGACGCTGAAAAAAATCATCGTAAGCTCTTTCAGGAATAGCTAAAAATAATTTGCGATCAGCTTCGTGAAATTCGAGTGCTAACAAATACATTTCATACTTTCCGATTGCCTCGTGCATATCTTGAACAGGAGAAGGTTTGATGAAACTTTTTACTTCAACAGCAATTTTTTCTTTACCTTTTTCTGCTATGATCAATTTCTCTGCTCCAATGTCTATTTTGAATGTTACATTACCCGTACTGAAATAGAGTGGATCATTTGTAACTAGCCACTCTATTTTTTCTAGTGCTTCAACCACTAAATCGTGATAAGTGTCTCTAACTGCCATAAAATCAGGTATTATTGCACGAACGAAAAACAAATTCAAATAGGAATTGGTTGGTGTATCAGCAAAATCAGTTGATAGTTTATAGATAGCGCAATTTTCTGATGAATGTACATTTTTTAAAACACATTTAGCAAATAAATGCGCTATCTTTGATTTGAACCAAGTAAGAAATTCTTCATCTTTCATACAATACTTTTAAATCAGTCTAATCAAAATTATTTCAAATACTTGCCAGCACCATTAGATATACTTCAAAAATATTGGAAATATCCTAGTTTCCGCACACCACAGGAAGCTATTATTCAGTCCGTTCTGGAGGGTAATGATACTTTGGCTTTGATGCCAACGGGTGGTGGAAAATCGATATGCTACCAAGTGCCCGCTTTATGTCAGGAAGGCATCTGCATCGTTGTCTCTCCTCTGATTGCACTGATGAAAGATCAAGTCTATCAACTCAAACAACGCCAAATCAATGCCGAAGCGATCTACTCTGGCATGTACTATACCCAAATAGATCGCATACTCGACAATTGTATTTATGGCGACATTAAATTACTTTATCTTTCTCCTGAACGCCTGACTACGGAACTGGCACAAGCACGAATTGCCAAGATGAAGGTCAATCTTTTTGCAGTAGATGAAGCGCATTGTATCTCTCAATGGGGCTATGATTTTCGTCCTTCTTATCTGAAAATTGCGGAAATCAGAGCCTTGCATCCCAAAGTTCCTGTTTTGGCATTGACGGCGACGGCAACCAAAGCAGTGGAGCAAGATATTCAAGATAAATTGGAGTTTACTGAGCAGCGCGTATTCCGAAAGAGCTTTGCAAGAAAGAATCTAGCTTATGTGGTGCTACAAGAAGAACAGAAAGAAAAAAAGATGCTCGAAATTGTGAAAAACGTACGCGGGACGGGCATAGTCTATGTCCGTAATCGCAGGAAAACGAAGGAGTACGCGCTTTTTTTGCAGAAAAATAAGGTGTCTGCTGATTTTTATCATGCGGGTTTGGATCAAGAAACGCGAAGCAAAAAACAAGAGGCTTGGATCAATAATAGGACTCGTATTATCGTCAGTACTAATGCTTTTGGTATGGGCATTGATAAAGCAGACGTTCGTTCTGTAGTGCATGTTGGATTGCCTGATAGTCTGGAAGCCTATTTCCAAGAAGCGGGTAGGGGAGGACGCGATGGGAAAAAATCCTTTGCGGTATTGTTGTATAATCAAACCGATAGGGCGCGACTGGAGCAAAGCTACGAGCAGTCTTTTCCTTCTATGAAAATTATACGGCAGGTCTATCGTGCATTGGGTAGCTACTATCAATTGGCAGTCGGCAGTGGAGAAAACAACAGTTACGACTTCGACATCATCCAATTTTCTGATACCTACAAGCTCAAACCAATCGCAGTTTTTAATAGCTTAAAAGTATTGGAACAAGCAGAATGGCTGGTTTTGACAGAAGCCGTTTATACACCTTCTCAATTGCGTATTATTGTCTCCAAGGAAGATTTGTACACCTATCAAATTCAAGAAAAATATATGGATAAAGTGCTAAAAATCATCTTACGCAGCACGCACAATCCGTTCAATAATTATGTTCGTATTCGTGAATCGCAACTGTCTGGTAGCTTAAAAATTCAGCGATCCGATTTACAAAAAGCCCTCCAAAAAATGCAAAAAGACCGCATTTTAGACTATTTGCCACAAAAGGACAAACCACAACTGACCTTTCTACAAGAACGCGTGGATGCCGATAACCTCACTATAGATATGGAAACCTATAATTTCCGAAAAAGACAGCACTACCGACGTATGAAATCTGCTATTGAATACGCTGAGCGTTTGCAGTGCAGAAGTCAGCAATTATTGAATTATTTTGATGAAGAAAACCCGCCGCTTTGTGGAATCTGTGATGTTTGTTTGGGCAGACATGAAGCAAAGGTCAGCTACGATGAAATGGAGGCTTATCAGCGAAAAATTCAAGGACTGCTAGAAAAAGAAAATTTGACTTTGCACGAATTGGTGAATAGCTTTACACCCAAACGTAGGCAAAAAGTATTGAAAGTAATTGAATATCTGCTGGACGAGGGTAAAATGGATAAAGGAGGCGATCAGTTGATTTGGAAGAAATAGCTTTTATCGCTTGTTCAGAGATGTAGGAGTTTCTTGTAAAATTCAATGCGCTATTAAACTGCAAAGTAGGATGTTTTTTGAAATACATAAGGACATTCAAGAACATATAAGACTTAGTTTTTTTGGCAAAAAAAGGTAAATGTCCAGTTCTATGAGAGGTTTACTTGCTTTTACAAAAAAGCCCTTTTCAGCAATAAAAAAGTAATAATTTTTGGGTCTTTGACAATTTTTGCAATTTCTTAAATTTCCCAGATAAGACTTTTGAAGTATTAGAACCCAAAGTATTGAAAACAGGACTTTCTGGCTTAAACTTCAAAAGTCTGATATTTACATTCTGCAAAAATTGTCAAAGACCCTAATTTTTTTGCTGCCATGTACTTTTTTGAAAAACCGAATTTTAAACTTCAAAAGTCTTCACCAGGACGCTATCAAAAGCGTGAAGTCAATGAAATAAACTCAAACAATGCGCAAAGTAATTTTCATCATAATGTCCTTGTTTTCTATTTTTGGATGTCAACAAGAAAGCCTAGAAACCACCAAAGATAAGGCACAATTCGTAGTGGACAAAGCCATAGCTGCGCACGGTGGAACAGCTTATAATCGTCTGAATATCAGTTATGTTTTTCGAGAGCGGACTTATACGATCAATAACCAAGGGGCTGCTTACGAATACACCCGCACTTTTGAAAAGGACGGACAGCAAATCAAGGACATCTTGAATAACGAAGGTTTTGAACGCCAAATTGATGGTAAAGCAGTGGAAGTAGCCGATACAATGGTCACGCGCTATTCCAATTCCATTAACTCGGTCAATTATTTTGCCCAGCTTCCATATCGCCTAAACGATCCTGCGGTCAATAAAACCTACCAAGGAACGACCGAAATCAAAGGTAAGCAATACCACGTCATCCAAGTGACTTTTGAAGAAGAGGGCGGTGGCGACGATTTTGACGATATATATTACTACTGGTTTGATATGGAAAGTTATCATCTGGACTACTTGGCATACAGCTTTCACATCAATGGCGCAGGGGTGCGTTTTCGATCTGCTTATAACTCAAGGAATGTGAATGGCGTTCGTTTCCAAGATTACATTAATTATAAAGCAGCGAAAAATACACCACTATCCGATTTACCGAAACTATACGAAACCAATCAATTAGAAGAGCTATCTAGAATTGAGCTGGAGGAATAAGGGAAAAAGAGGTCATTGCTACATTGTGAGATAAAAATAGAATGTAGCAATGACTACACTGTAACGAAAGTTTTATGCAATTTTTAAGCAGAGGAGTTTGAGGAAGAAAAGCGGTTTTTTCAAAACCGCTTTTCTTCCTCAATACCCTATCCGCCGCCGTCTTCGACGGCGGCGAGTGTTTTTTTGAAGCTCGAAAAGCTAATGCTTTTCTCGCTTCTAAAAATTTAAATAAACTTAGATTACACTGTAATGACAATTTAGGACTTATTGTTTCACAAACTTTTCTTTAATCCATTCTTGGTTGGACTGTACTTCTAAGGTATAAACGCCTTTAGGTAAATTACTGACCTCTAATTGCGTATCAACGACTTGCTCTAGCACCAACTTACCAGTGATGTCTAATACGCGAACCGTACTTGTGCTATTTAATCCTTCTAGGATCAAATATTCAGAAACAGGGTTCGGATAGATGCGGAAATCTCTAAGCAGTGTATTTCTCGCCTCTATTCCATCTGTGTTGTTATCACAATCTATTGTAAGAACAGTGGTTACGGAAAAATCGCTTCTGCTTCCGTCTTCGAAAATAGCAGCGATGCGAACATTGATGTCACCATTCTGGAAAGTATTAGGTAAATTTGGATCGCCGCTGAAAGGTACTTCAGGAATCTGAAAAACAGTTTGTCGGTCTGGATTACTGACCAAAGTAGCCTCTATCAAATAAGCGATCGCACCTTCGACGGGATCGAAATCTATACTAAGTGTGGGCGGACAAGCATCAACCACTAAAGTAGAAATATCAGGAACATTGGCACATACTTCATCCTGTAATACTTCGTAGAGCGTTACGGTGCCACTGACTTCATTGGC
>JBCCRX010000485.1:0-4678 GCA_039201015.1 Bacteroidota bacterium
AAAAACCACAAAAACACCCCCACACGCGTTTTGTTCCCCCCGCGCCCGCCTCTAATTTTTTTTTGGGGGGCCTCCGCCTGGGCGGTTACACCCCCCCATCCCTCTCTCCCTCCTGAAGCTCCCTTCGCTGCGTCAGCAGCGAAGTACATGGAATTTCAACACTTAAGGAGACGCTATTGCAGCATTTACTAATCACCGCATTCCGTTATAATCAGCAAGTTTCCTAACTTGATACTACTATCCTAGCCGTTTCCTAACGGCTGAATAGGTGCACTCTTTAGGAAACGAGTAGATAAAACATTTGAAGTGAGGAAGTGTCTGCATCAGGCTGAAACTTCAAATATCGTATTTCAGGTCAACAGCATTACCCCTCAGTAATTTAAAAAATACAACAATATGAACTTACCAAATTGGGCAATTCGAAACGCGGCTTTCGTTATCGTTTTAGTCGTCTTAGCAGTCGCTATGGGTGCATTGTCCTTCATCTCCATGCCCCGTTCAGAAGACCCCAAATTTAGTTTACCTAACTATACCGTAGTAGTGGTTTATCCAGGCACTAGCCCTGCCGATATGGAAGAACTAATCGCCGACCCGATCGAAGAAGTAATCGATGAATTGGATGATATTACAGAAATCGTCACCGAACTAAAAGAAGGTCTGATGGTCATGGTGATCGAAGGACGATTTGGGGTTGATCCTTCGGAGCAGTTCGATGAAATCGTTCGGGAAGTGAACACTGTTCGGTCAGATTTACCTGATGGTATTGTCTCCTTTGAAGTCAAGCAATTTAAGCCAGAAGATCGCAATGTGGTACATTTGTATGCTTTGACTTCCGACAATGCACCTTATGCTGTTTTGCAAGAACAGGCGGAAATACTAGAAGGGCAATTGGAGAAAGTGCAAGGCGTAAAAAAAGTGGATGTGGAAGCTTATCCAGAAGAAGAAGTGCGTATTTCTTTGGACTTCCAGCGAATGGCAAACCAGAATATTCCACTGACGCAGGTGATCGGTATTTTACAACAAAACAATGCCAATATTCCAGGGGGAGAAGTCAATGCCGCCAATAAAACCTTTAGCATCAAAACGACAGGGGGCTATAAGAATTTGGAAGACATCAAAAATACGGTGGTCTCTAGTGGCAACGGGAAATTGGTGTATCTACGCGACATCGCCAAAGTAGAAATGAATTACGAAGATTGGCGTTGGAAGGCACGTTTGAATAAAGAACGAGTAGTTTTCACCTCTGTCAAATTGGAAAAAACCGCCAATATTTTGCAGGTTTCGGAGCAGGTACAATCCGTTGGTGATGCTTTTCAGATGCAATTGCCCGCCAATATTGAATTGGAAACCGCTTTTGAGCAAGCATCCGCTGTCGAAGGACGCATCAATGGATTTTTCAATAATTTATTACAAGGTGTACTGCTCGTCGGCTTGATTATTTTCCTCTTTTTGGGTTGGCGCGCTTCTTCCATTATCATCACGATCATTCCACTCTGTATCGTCATTGCACTCGCCATTTTGAACCTTGCAGGCTATGGTTTGCAGCAATTGTCCATTGCCGCTCTGGTGATTGCACTAGGACTCTTAGTGGACAATGGCATCGTCGTATTGGAGAATATCAGCCGCTTTTTGAAAGAAGGTTACTCCAAAAGAGAGGCTGCTGCCAAAGGTGCTGGAGAAGTTGCACCCGCGATCATTAGTTCGACGGCGACGACTTTGTTGGCTTTTTTCCCATTGACCCAATTGGGAGAAGGCGCAGGGGAGTTCTTACGCTCTTTGCCACTCACCGTTATTTTCACGCTGGTAGTTTCGCTTATTTTAGCTTTAACGCTTTCGCCCTTGCTGGCTAGCCGCTTAATGAAATTGCGTACCGCTGATCGAAAACCGTTTATTGATCGCATCATGGACGGCATCATTACCAAAGTCTATCGTCCTAGCTTGAATTTTTCGCTTCGCTTTGGTTGGTTGATTTTGCTCTTAGCAGTTGGTTTATTGGCGTTTAGTGTGAGTTTATTTCCAAAAATTGGCGTTAGTTTTTTCCCGACAGCCGACAAACCGATGCTACTGGTAGAAGTGGAAACGCCCTATGGCTCAAGCCTAGCAGAAACTAGTGATGCTGTCGAATTTGTGGAAAATGTGCTGGATACGATGACGTTCGTGAAGAGCTATACCGCCAACATCGGACACGGTAATCCGCAAGTTTATTACAATCGCATTCCCGAGTCTTTTAGCAAAACACACGGGCAAGTGCTGGTCAATTTTACAACTTGGCAACCCAAAAAATTCTACAATACCCTGGCACAGTTGCGCAGCGATTTTGAAAATTATCCCAATGCGGAAATCACTTTCAAGGAATTGAAAAACGGCGCACCCGTGGAAGCACCCATTGAAATCAGGGTGTTGGGAGAAGATAGCGATACGCTGAAAAGGTTGGCGGCGGAAGTAGAAGATATTTTAGACAACACGGCGGGTGTCATCAACGTCAGCAATCCATTGAGTGTGGACAAAACGCAACTCAAATTGAGCTTAAATAAAGAAAAAGCGGGCATGATTGGACTGTCTTATTTGGACTTTGACCGAACTGTACGCGCAAGCTTGAATGGCTTAAGGATAGATGAAGTAGCTTTGGATGACAATGAAAAATATGCGGTGACAGTTCGTTTGCCTTTTGATGAAGAACCGAGCATCGACGATTTTAATAAAGTCTATTTCGCGACGCAGACAGGGGCGCAAGTACCGCTCCGACAAGTTGCGAATCTAGAGTTTCAAGCCGCTAGTACCGAAATTCGTCACTTCAATTTAGATCGCAATGCCACTGTCACAGGCGATGTCGTGGATGCCGACGCCACTGTTCCAATTACCGTAGAAATCATTGAAAAACTGGATGAATTGGTTTTCCCTAAAGGCTATTCTTACTATGTAGCGGGCGAGTACGAAGACCAGCAAAGCACTTTCGGTAGTTTGGGTATCATTTTGATTTTGGCGCAAGTCGGTATTTTTGCCGTTTTGGTCTTGCAGTTTCGTTCCGTTTTGCAGCCGTTGATTGTTTTTTCTTCCATGCCCTTAGCGATTACGGGTTCGTTCATCGCGCTCTATCTGTCAGGTTGGTCTTTTTCCTTTTTTGCCTTTGTCGGTTTGATTAGTTTGATCGGTATCGTCGTCAACAACGCCATTATTTTGATTGATTACATCAATCAACTTAGAGACGAAGGAAGACCTTTGTTAGAGGCCATTCGAGCAGGCAGCGAACGCCGTTTCACGCCCATTATCCTTACTTCGATTACGACCATTTTGGGTCTAATCCCTTTGACGGCACAAGCCTCTACCCTATGGTCACCATTGGGTTTGACGATCATCGGTGGCATGATTTCTTCTACTTTCTTGACGCTCTTGGTGGTACCGATTTTGTATAAGTGGTTTTCGCGAAAAGAGCGAGTAGTCGCTTAGAGCTTGTTTGGATTTTGATCTTTGAGTCGAAAACAAGCTCTTAGGTTTTAGAGGGAGACTTTTGAGGTTTTTGGAAGCTTGAGAGCACTCCGAAAAGTAAAATTGTGTCCCATTTTAACCCTAAAGTAAAATCGGATCAAACATAAATAAGCACCTGGACATAATTAATCGAATGCTAGATATGTCATATTTGACTTTGATAAGAAGCTGGTTATTAAACAATTATGAGGTTATTCTCAAAAACTAAAATATGACATATCTTAAAAATAAATCTGCGTGACCACTTAACTGATTATCATAGCTTCAAATTTGTCTCATTTTGAAAATTTGACAAATTGTCTCATTTTTCAGCTTTTCGGAGTACAATCAAACTTCAAAAGTCTTTTTTGGGGGTAACTAACATTTTTGATCTTGGGTGTGGAGCCAATACCTAGCTGCTTTTACTCAGTACACTGTAAACTAAGTTTGTTTTAATTTTGAGAAGCGAGAAATTCCTTAGAATTTCGAGCTTCACAAAACCTATCTGCCGCCATCTTCGACGGCGGCGAAAAAGGGGTGAGGGAGAAAAAAGGGTTTTTCTAAAACCCTTTTTTCTCCCTCAAACTCCTCTATCTAAAATACAAAGAAACTTAGTTTACACTGTACTCAGGTGTAATAACCGTTTTAGAATCTTATAGATTCACTTTTTTTGTCTTCAGGATGCTTGCGTTTTACCCATTTTGCAACGGTCGATATAGACACGCCAAAACGAATAGATAATTTATTATAGTTTTAATTGTTCTTTTTTTCACGATTTTGGCGACTATATTGAAAATATATCTAAATAAATTGAATAGTTTGAATTAATATACAAATAAGTTATATTTGTGCCCATTATTTATTCTACTGAGCAATAATTTTCTTTGATGTATAAGTCGCTGACTACAGGTGTGTTCAATTTGAATCGGCATCGAACCGATTCAAATTGAAGGGTTTTCTAAAGGGAACAGAGAGAATTTTTTCAAAAAATTCTCTCTGTTCCCTTTAGAAAACCCTAATCAGATTTTGCTGGCTCGATGCCAGCAAAATCTGAAACTAAGTCACGTATGGACGAGAGACTCGTAATCTGTATTTTCTATGGTTCTCTGAATTTTTTGGTGGAATTATCAAAATCGACCTAATTTCTTTTAGTGAAAAAAGTGCCAAAAAGGCGTTAAAAACAAAATACTGTATGAGCCAAAACAAGTTGCTA
>JBCCRX010000486.1:0-4677 GCA_039201015.1 Bacteroidota bacterium
ATTAATATTGATGCCGCTTTGAAAGGGCAAAGAGGTAATTTTTCCGCCAAAGGCACTTACGGTATCGAAGCGGGCGATTTGGATTTAAAAGCAGATGTATCGCGCCTAAAATTGGCATTGCTTGATCCTTTTATGTTCGGACTGATCGAAGAAAGTCGGGGTGAGCTGACGGGTGATTTTCGTATAAAAGGTACGGCAGATGCGCCCTTGGTGGACGGTGCTTTGGTGCTGGATAGTATCAGTACGGTGCTAGGGATTTCAGGAGTTCGGTACGGTGTTTTAAAGGGAAAAAATTGAGTTCAAAAACGGTAAAATGGACTTTGGCAGGATGCAGATGAAAGACAAAAATGGCTATCCTGCCACGCTGAGTGGACAAATGGACATCAGCGATCTGGAAGACATCACCATGAACCTCAACTTCAAAACCGACCGCTTCCAAGTCCTCAATACCACCAGCCAGGACGAAGAATTGTACTACGGCAAACTGCTGCTCTCCGCCAATGTGGATATTCGCGGCACGGCTAATGAACCCGTCATCACGATGAAAGCCAAAACTTTAGATAAAACGCAACTTTTCGTACAGCCGCTCACGGTGGAAGAAGCCGTAGCGAGCCAAGAGGATTACATCATTTTCGCTAATCCCAACGAATATTTAGCCGAAGACAGCACCCGAAGTCTGCAACAAGCCTACCAAAGCGAAGCGGCGGGCATCGACCTGACCTTGAACCTAGAAGTGACCCCCGACGCCGAACTCCAAATCGTGATTGACCCCGCGACAGGCGATAAATTGGTGTGTCGCGGCACGGCACAGATGACGGTAGATATGACCCCAGCGGGCGATCTCGATATATTAGGCAACTATCGTATTACCAACGGTAGCTACGCCCTCAATTACCAAGGACTGCTGAAGAAAAACTTCACCCTACGCGCTGGCAGTCGCCTAGATTTTGTGGGCGACCCACTCGCAACCCGTTTCGATGTCGGAGCAATTTACACCACTTCCACGCCCACCTTCGAGCTGATTCGCAATCGCGTCACCGACGAAAATGGACCAGAAGCCCTTGCCGCTAAAAAGCGAACCGACGTGAATGTAGTGATGAATATGCAGGGCGATTTGGACGAACCAATCATCAGTTTTGATATACAGATTCCAGAAAGTGGTGGCGTGACCAGCACCACCCGACAAGAACTTGCCCGCCTGCGCGACAATCCCAACGAACTCAACAAACAAGTTTTTAGTCTGCTGCTGCTCAATGCGTTCATCTCCCAACAAAGTGGTGGCGGCAGCATCGCCGATGCGGGTACTTCGGTCTACCTCTCCAGCGTCAGTTCCCTACTGAGCAACCAACTCAATCGCCTCGCCGACAACTACATCAAAGGCGTGGACGTCAACATCGGAATAGATGCCTACCAAGCCGAATATTCCGAAAACACGATCACCGAACTCAATCTAGGCGTCAGTAAACAACTGTTCAACGATCGCGTCTCCGTCCAAGTCGGCGGCAATGTGAACGTCAACAGCGAAAATGCCCTGCTTGTAGAAGGCGCGAACTTCTCCTCTATCGCAGGCGATTTCGTCCTAGAATGTAAACTCACGGAAGCAGGCAATTACCGCCTCCGCGTTTTCCGCCGCGAAAATTTTGATGTCCTCAACCAAGATAATGCTCCCCAAACGGGCGTCGGTCTTACGTTTCGGAAGTCTTTTGGGGAAGTTGGGAAGGAAAAGAAATCAGAGGATCGGAAGGCTGGTAGGAAGCAAGGGGTGGGTTTGAAGGAGGAGTGAGAGGGTTTTTGGGAAGTTTTTGTATTTTTGGTCACAAATCTCTTTTAACAAAAAAAACAAGAAGATTGGGAAATACCTGAAGCAAACGAATCTTACTAAAATTAGTATGACTAAAAATGATGTAAAAGAAGAAATATCAAATAGCTTTGTTAAGTTAATTGTAAATAGACTAGGACATAAAATAGCGAAACCAGAAAAAGATCATGGAGTTGACTTTCTGATTCGTGAAATGACTGTCAAAAATAGAGAAGGGAAAGTACGGATAATTCCGTCCGGAAAGACACTTGATGTTCAGATGAAATCTACTACGGAAAAACGTGTGATTTTGTCAAAAGACAGGATTCATTTCACTTATAAATGTGAAGCAAAAACCTATCGTGACTTAATTGAAAGGAGAAATAGTGGAACAAATCCATTGATATTGATTCTATTCATACTCCCTGAAAATGAAAAGGATTGGGTCGTACAAGCTTATGATTCTTTAACAATAAGAAAGCATGCCTTTTGGTTTATTCCAGAAAAAGATGCCAAAACAACTACAAATAGTAGCAGCATAAGTATTAAAATACCGACAAAGAATATCTTTAACAAAGACGGACTAATAAAACTTTTTAACGATATTTATAATTAATTAAAGCTCACATATCCAAATCTGATGGAACTAAAAAGAATAGTTAGATTTTTGGAAAAGGAAGGATGGAAAGAACATAAATCAAATGGCAAATATACTTTTTATCAGCCACCTTCTGGATTGGGATTAAAAGATGATTTCTATCTACCCGTTCCTATTCTTGTTGGTGCTACTGACTTTACTCTTCGGTTAAGTGACACTAAGGCTAGCCTTGCTGGTATATATGAAACGGAGGAACAAGCTTTATTTTACGATGTTGGTAACTACATGGATATCCTAAAGAAAGACGCAATGTATTTCAAGCTAAGTTCTAATGAAGTTATGTACCGTAATACTTTGGAAGTAGATTATATCTCTAGCTTCCTAAAGAATCTAACTGCTTCCTATTCAAGTTATATCAAAATCAAGTTTAGTAAAGCATTTAATAGCTTATTCAAGAACGATGCAGTAACAGTCAAGATGGCAAATAGAGTGGCCTCTTTATCTAGGCTAAGAATCGTAGATTTAAGCTTTCAGAGTTTTGCTTTTGGTGTATCGGCTGATACAATAATGGGAAATGAAAAAATAGAAATTAGTGAAGTCGTTGATTGGCGTAAAAGTGCCGTTAATCAGTATAAAAGGGAAGTAATTGAGATTGATTACACCTCAAAAGAGGATGTTGATTATTTGCTAGAATTGTTTTCTAATAACGAACGGAAACTAATTTTTGATCCATTAATAAAAGTAATTAATAATAATGATTATGAAGTAGCCATAACAAATTCTAAGTTTCAAAAAAGAAAAGTATATAGAAGAATTCCCAAAAGTACTGTCCAAGTAATTGTACCTAAAGAAGAAAAAAATGGTGATTCTGCTATTATTGAATTGATGCAAGTGGTCGTACCTGTTGATAAGTCAAAACCAAAGCTAACAATAAGAACCGAGGATATACAAGATGATCTTTTTTCAAAGCCAATAGAAGAAACTGAGGGCAGCATTACACATCTTAAACTTGCCGAAGAAATGATTGTATTGAAATCACCGATCAAGATCAAGGTCAAATATAATAAAGAGCAAAAAGAATTTGAGGCTATATACGATCCCTTAGACTACAGAAGGACTGCTGATGACTACAAGAAGATTCAATCTCTTTTTATTCAAGACTTTCAACGTTTCTTGGATCGTTACCAACACATTAAAGAAAACTCAATCGCTACTTTGTCACCTCAAGATCAATTAATTCTTAGCGTTTTTGAGCAGTTAGTTTAAGGAGGTAAATATTTTGAGCTTGCAGTGTATGTTCTCTACTGCTTTGATTAGCTTTTGTAGTCACTTCAATGTATGTGAAGAGATAATACGATGGTCTGACGCAGTAAATCTACGCATGATATAAGTTACCAACTCAGGCGTGAACCCTAAACTGCTGATTTACAGTCCAATCCTGCTCTAAACAGCAATTTCTTATGTGGAGTGTACACGTATCATATTTTGGAACTAGCGTTCTCAATAGAATAGTTTATTTGTTTAAATAGTTTATTCGTTTAACTGCAAGACATTGATATTGAAAGCATTAAACAGTTCAACAAATCAACAATGAAAAAAATGCACTTTTTTATCCCAAACACAGTATATATCTACTCTTAAACAAAATCAAATAGTGTAAGCCTGTCCCCTTAGGCGTGAGGCTGATTTAATCATTTCACGTTTCTAATTTACTCAATAATTGTTCGTCCTATTCAGCCTTTTGCGTTTTATTGGTATAGCGGATAGGATATCCAAATTTTTCATATATACGGTTCTGGTCTATTGGGCAAAGTAGTCTATTAGGCAAGTGTATATCATTTGTTTTCAGCCATCTTCGCAAAGTCCTAGGAGAAATATTGTACTCTCTAGCTATTTGCTCTCTCGTTTTAGTATTTTCGGAATAATTGTTCATTTCGATTTTTTTGTTAGGTAAAATTACTTTCAATACAAAAATATTGGAAAAACGGACTCTAGTCAAATTTATATTTCTAAAATTTGAATATGCCTTGGCTCAAAGTGAGTTTATTTAGAACCTATACACTAAATACAGTGTAAACTAAGTTTGTTTTAATTTCAAAAAGCGAGAAAATCGTAGATTTTCGAGCTTCAAAAACCCCCTCTACCGCCGTCGAAGACGGCGGCAAACAAGGGATGAGGGAGAAAAAAGGGTTTTCCTAAAACCCTTTTTTCTCCCTCAAACTCCCCTGTTAAAATGCAAAGAAACTTATTTTACAGTGTACTAAATACACTGTAAACTAAG
>JBCCRX010000487.1:0-4647 GCA_039201015.1 Bacteroidota bacterium
ATTAGGTAAACCTACTTAAGTATCTGGACAAAATTAATCTAGCTATTCAACTCGGCAGCATCGCGCTTGCAGCGCTCGCTGCCTCGTGGTGGTCTTGGAGGGCAGACAAAATATAAGATGTTGTGAAACAACACCTGATATTTTGTCTGCCCTCCAAACCTCCTCTGCGCGCCGAGCCGAACTGTGTCCGCGCCTTACCGTGTCCGCCTTAGGCGTGAGGCGATGGCACGCTAAACGTGACTTAAAATTGTCCGCCTATTTAATTCGTGACCCTAAAGGAAAACTTGACCCAATAGCTATTGCTTGCACCGATTTAGAGATGCCAGCTCTATACAAATCGTTCGGCATTGTCTCGAACGGTGGCAGGTAGAAGTAAGCTTCGAGGAAGTCAGGGCGCATCTTGGAGTAGAAACCCAAAGACAATGGTTTGATTTAAGTATTCTCATAAGTACCCCCTGTCTGATGGCATTGTTTAGCATTGTTACTTTTTGGGCTAACTTCCTATATACTACCAATTTATTGACCACTTTTCAAACAGCTTGGTATCAAAAAACTTATCCCACTTTTTCGGATGCCATTGCCTCTAATCGCTATAGAATATGGGGCTTCCAACTTAATTCACACTCGTCAAAAAATAGTGAGTTTGAGATAAATTTTAAAATATTCAACTATCATTTAGCTTTTATGGCAGCGAGGGCTGTTTGAAAGGCTAAAGTCGAGGAAAAAGGAAAAAATAAGCTTTCGATTTGCCTATTCTGGCCTTCTTATGCGCCTGAGATGATAGACAAGCCTGAATTGACCGTCATAGGTACTGTTTTCAGCCACATAGAAAATTACTGCTGATTTCTAATGTCCGACATTTAGTCTATTTGGATGCTATCTTCCTCTTTCCCATTTCTTTGGATTGATAATTGGTTTGGGATAATTTCCGCCCAATTTCACGCCGTATTTTCCTTGTTCGTCGAAGCTCAAACAATAGGGACGATGTACTTTATCGCTTGGTAAATCCGCCAGTTCAGGCAACCACAATTTTACGTATGTTCCCTCTGGATCATAGTTTCTGGCTTGCTTCAAAATATTGAAGTAGCGATCTTCTCTTGGATCACTTCCCACGCCCGCCACATAGTTCCAATTTCCCCAATTACTCGTCGGATCGTAATCAATTAGTATGGATTCAAAATATTCCGCGCCCATTTGCCAATTGACTTTTAAATCCTTTACCAGAAAACTCGCCACATTTTGCCGTCCTCTGTTAGACATGAAGCCTGTGTACTTGATTTCTAGCATATTGGCGTCTATAAAGGGAATGCCTGTTTTGCCGTCTATCCATTTCTGCAACAAATTGTAGTCATTCCTCCAAGCAGGATTTTTCTCTTGCTTAGTGCCGCCTTCCAAAAAGATAAGATTATCGTATTTCTTACCCATCAATCGAAAAAAGTCGCGCCACAACAATTCAAAAAATATCCAATAGGTTGATTTATTTTTGCCGCGCTCGTCCTCGTATTTTTTTAGTTCCGAGTAGATGCGTTTTGGAGAAATACAGCCCTGTGCCAGCCAAGCAGAAAACTTAGTGGAGTAATCGCCACCGACCAAACCATTTCTGGTTTCTTTGTAAGTTTTTGCCAAATCTGTGTCCCACAGATAGTAGAATAATCTCTCTAGTGCAGCCGATTCGCCACCTACAAAATCCAGCACGGTTCTTTCTTCTTTTTCAGGTACTTCGTAGCCTAAACTCTGAAGCGTCGGCATATTTCCGACATTGATTGTTTTAAGGTCAGCACTTGGGAGATCGCTGGGCACTGGCAGTGGTTTGCGAATCTTGATGTAGCGTTCTACTTCTTTGCGAAATTGAGAAAACACATCTGGTGTATGATTGACAGGGAAAGGTAGATCAGCAGTGTAATAGAGCATTTTGCCCCTCGAAAAACGTAGTTCCTGCCCGATGGTCCATAGTTTTTCTTCCAGCGCATCCTGAACATCCACTTCCTCCTGCGTCCGTTCTCGATTGCAAAAGACCCAACTCGTTTTAGCTTCATCCGCAAGGCGATAAATTTCCTCCTCTGGCTTTCCGACTCTCACAATCAGTTCTGCTCCCATTGCACGAAGGGACTGCCGTAAATCTTCCACACTTTCAATGATAAACTTCGCTCTGTGAGCACCCGTTTTTCTGAACCCGAAACGCGTCTCTGCGTGAAACCAACGCGTATCAAAAACATAGACAAACAGTAGCTCATCGGCGTGTTTTAGTGCATCGTGCAATGCTTCATTATCATGCAATCTCAAGTCTTGTCGAAACCAAACAATGCACCTTCTTTTACCACTCATATTTTGTGTTAATTTTTGGAAGGAGAACAGCTTTTTACCCTATTGGTTCTTGGAAAGGTAAAAAAAAAGCAGCTATCCAAATCAATGAATAACTGCTTTTTGAGTTTCTAATAGAAAACCGTTTATCCTAGTCTGTATCTTATATCAATTAGTTGCTAATTTTGCTTTCACTTTATCCGTCACATCCTGTGCAGATTCTTTGTACAACAATACTTGCTCATCGAAAATAAACTGATAACCTCCTTCTTTTCCTACTGCTTGAATAGCGGCATTTACTTTATCTATGATAGGCTGTATCAACTCAGTTCGCTTGTTCACTAGTTTATTTTGGCTCTCTGCTTCAAATTTACGTATTGCTTCCTCCTGTGTTCTGATTTTTGCAGCTTCCTCTTCTTGTTGCTTAGGAGAAAGTGTACCGCTTTGTACTTTCCCTTGAATGTCTGCGTACAAGGTCTGCAAAGCTTGAACGTCTTTTTGGTACTTACTTTCTAATTGCTTCTGTAGAGCAGCGATGTTGGCATCTGCTTGTTTCACTTCTGGCAATTCCTCCAAAATCTTATTGGTATTGACGTAGCCAAATTTTTGTGCTTGTACACTAAAACTCAAAGCAAAAACAGCCAAGCAAAGTGTTGTTATCCGAAGTATGTTTTTCATTATTATGAATTGTTTGTAAAGATACTTGTATTAAAAAGTGCGCAAAGATAAAATTTTTATTGAGCTACTGCTTTTAGTTCTTGGTTTGAGTTCAATAATAAACCAGCCTAAGGCGGACAGATTTACATTTTTTAGTGTTCGATTTTTCTTTAAGGCATATATTATACAGGACATGTACACTTTAAACCAAAACCGAACAATGTAAATTTAGTTATTTCACGTTCCTTGAAGCACTTGAGCAGTAGCTCCAACTCAATGGTTTAAAATTACAGTCTTCTGATAATATCTTGTGTCTTGTCGTGGTCTGCCTTATTGAAGATAATGCCTGCACTGCCTGATTTGTCGAAAATAAAATCGAAGCCTCTTTCATCCGCATAGTCTTCGATGATACGATAGACACGATCTTGAATGGGCTTCACGAGTTCTTGTCTTCTTTTGAATAGTTCGCCTTCTGGACCGAACTTTCTGCGCTGCATTTCCCGCACATTCTTTTCCATGTCCGTGATTTGATCTTCCATTCCTTTTCGAGCATCATCGCTCATCAAGACTTGCTCGGCTTGGTATTTGTTGTACAAGCTTTTGATTTTGTCGTATTCCTGCGCAATTTCCTGTCTCCACTGCGACGCTCTTCTGTCCAATTGTTCTTGTGCTGCCTGATATTCATCCACACTTTCTAGGATCGTCGTGATGTCCACTACGGCTATTTTCTGTGCTTGCACGGCTGTAAAAGATAAGGCGAAAATAGCAAATGATAAGAGCAGGCTTTTCTTCATGAGCTTTAGAGTATTCATAATTTATTTGTTTTGTTCAATAATTTTATCACCAATTTTTTGGGACTTATCTATTGTCACAATTCCTTGCGCTTACTACATAACTAGACCAGAACAAGGCTAGAATAGTTGCTAGTGTCTATTTTGCTTTAACTATTGTTTAACGGCAGCCACCAGCTTTTAACTAAATTTTTGAACTTGCTGTTCAAAGGGGGGACAAAGTTTAAACAAATAGGTAGAAGTACTTGAGTACATGGACATAATTAATCGAATGCTAGATATGTCATATTTGACTTTGATAAGAAGCTGGTTATTAAATAATTATGAGGTTGTTCTCAAAAACCAAAATATGACATATCTTAAAAATAAATCTGCGTGACCACTTAATGCAGATTAAAATTTTCTAATGTGAAAACTCCTTGGAGCATTTCAAAAATTCACCTTTAAACCGTGTCTGCCTCACCGTGTTCGCCTCAGGCGCTAGGCTGAAACTAAGAAAAAAATAGCTTGCTCAAATTTTGTAACTTTATTTATCTACCATCCTTTAGCATAATTATACTGTAAACCAAGCTTGTTTTAATTTTGAGAAGCAAGGAATTCCTTAGAATTTCGAGCTTCAAAAAACCTATCTGCCGCCGTCGACGACGGCGGCGAAAAAGGGTGAGGGAGCAAAAAGGGTTTCCTAAAACCCTTTTTGCTCCCTCAAACTTGCCTATCTAAAAGGCAAAGAAATTTTTATTACAGTGTACTAATTACACTGTAAACTAAGTTTTATATGATTTTTCAAGGGGAGTTTGAGGGCGAACGATGATTTTTGTATAATCGTCTTTCGCCCTCATCCCCCTTTCCGCGCCGCCTTCGGCGGCGCAGGGATTTTTTTTGAAGCTCCAAACTCTTC
>JBCCRX010000488.1:0-4615 GCA_039201015.1 Bacteroidota bacterium
AAACACATTGTTTGTCGGCGCCTGGGGCGCTAAATTTTTTTGGTGGTTTTTTTGTATTCGGGTTTTACCCCGCCGATTCCTCTCTCCCTCTTGAAGTTCCCTTCGCTGCGTCAGCAGCGAAGTATATGGAATTTCAACACTTAATGAGACGCTATTGCAGCATTTACTAATCACCGCATTCCGTTATAATCAGGAAAATCCAAAATAATGCAAAAACACAAACAAATCTTTGCTTTTCGAGAAATTAGATCGCTATAAATCTTATCCACAAGCTCACATCCATTCACTCTTTGATTTTGAATAGATTGGAACAAAATATAACGTACTTCCACACTTTTCCACGAAGAATTCACAGCTTCTTTCAAAACAAATCATTCCGCTACTTACCACTTTTTGGTTTCCACACCCATTGTGAATATATATATATAAATCACTATCAATCAATGGGTTGTTAGTCTATCTTATTGTGGAAAGGAAGCAGAATAAGTCGAAAAGTATTCCACATTTCTCCACACTTTAGAAATGGACAGGTATAGAAGATTTGGATTTGGTTACTTTTTCCGCTTTTATACAATTACAACCCACACCAAAAAGCAAGAAATGAACAGCAGAAACGAGGAATAGTTATACACGCAAAACTTATTCCATTACAAGTGAATAAGTCCCGAAGAAACTGAAAATGAAGCTAAAACCATGTGAATAAGTCTGTTTATAGGAGCTTAGTAAATAATTTATTGCTAATTCAGGCATAAATTTATCCACAAACTAACAGTACTAATAATAATAAGGCTTTTCAAAAAAATTTATTATTCTATTTATTTAATACCACTAAGCGGCGATAAATCAGAAAATAGAAACACATAGATTTGTTTTCATTCAAGCACTTCTTTTAAAATAGCGTGTGCACTAATCTTGGGAAAATTATCAATATGCAACTGATAGTAGCGCAGCAATTGATCGACGAACTGATGTCGCTCCAAACGATTCATACTAATTTGGTGACTGTCCTCTAGAGAACTATCTAGTAGTTGACTAAGCAATTGGCTGAGTCTTTGATTGAGCGCGTATTTTTTGGCATCGCTCTTCATGAAAGTACCTTCTCGTAAGTTGAAGTAGGGATGACTGGTGTCGTAGTTGCCGTCGGGGGTGAATCCTAGAAACTGTGTGAAATGGACTAGAAAATAGAGATGTACATTGGCAATTGACTGCTCACTTTGATCCAAATGAGTATAGATAGCAAGCAGAAAGCGAAATAATGCTTCGTTGGATTCGCTTTGACGGAGCGTTTTTTGAGCAACTTCTGTTATAAATAGTCCTACGGAGCTTCTATAAACGTTGAAAGGTAATTTTTGATAGGTATAAAAGGACTTCAGTTCTTTAATTCTATTTAAGTCCTTGCCTTGTTTATTGTAGGCAATAATATCTAATAATGACATCACCTGCAATAGATTCGCGCTCACTTTTGCTTTTCTGCTACGAACACCTGAAACAATATACTTTTTTAATCCTTGCGCTTCTGTGTAAATTTCTATGATTAAACTCGTTTCGGAGTATTTCAAGGCTCGAAGCACAATTCCTCTTGTTTTTAATAGCATTCTTCCTTTGAGTTCGATGTTTGATTTGGTTAAAAAGCCCTTTGAAGGTACTTTTGTGTGGAACAAAAGCTCCATATAATCGCTAAAAAAGAGTATAATGAAGGAATTACAAAATGCTTATTTATACGATAGTATTCGGACTCCTAGAGGTAAAGGTAAACATACGGGCGCACTCTATCAAGTTAAACCAATTGACTTGCTAAAAACAGTGCTACAAGCCATTAAAGAGCGAAATGATTTACCAACAGAACGAGTTTCGGATGCCATCATTGGCTGTGTTTCTCCCGTTGAAAGTCAAGGAGGCAATATTGCTAAGGCGGCTTTGTTGTACGCCAATTGGTCGCCGCAAGCTTGTGGCATGCAACTCAATCGCTTTTGCACTTCGGGATTAGAAGCGGTAAATTTGGCGGCGATGAAAATCGCAACGGGCTATGATGATTTGGTGTTGGCGGGCGGTGTAGAAAGTATGAGTCGAGTGCCACTGCGAAGCGATGGTGGTGCTTTGATTAACGACCCAGAAGTCATTAATGAAGTGCAGTATTTGCCACAGGGTGTAGCAGCAGATTTGATTGCAAGTTTAGAAGATTTTAGTCGGCAGCAATTAGATGAGTATGCTTTGAGGTCGCATCAAAGGGCGAGTGAAGCTTGGCACAAGAATTATTTTCAGTCCTCTATCATTCCTGTAAAAGATAGAAATGATATCGTTATTTTAGACAAGGATGAACACTTCCGAGTGAATACTTCGCTGGAGAGCTTGGCGCAACTCCCTGCTGCTTTTCAGTTTGCTGGAGAGCTGGGCTACGAGACGATGGTGCTACAAAAATATCCAGAACTAGAACGCTTAAAACATTATCACACCGCAGGCAATTCATCTGGCGTGGTCGATGGTGCTGCTTTGATGTTAATAGGGTCTAAAAAAGTAGGAGAAGAATTGGGGTTCAAAGCGCGTGCGCGGATTCGATCTTTTGGAATCGCGGGTTCTGAACCGACCATCATGCTGACAGGTACGATTCCTGCTGCGCAAAAAGCCTTGCTCCACGCCAATATGAAAAAAGAAGATATTGATTTGTGGGAATGCAATGAAGCTTTTGCTGCTGTGGTACTCAAATTTCAAGAAGCCATGAATATTGATTCTGAAAGACTTAATGTCAATGGTGGCGCGATTGCACTAGGGCATCCTTTGGGTGCAACAGGAACGATTTTATTGGGAACACTTCTAGATGAACTAGAAAGGCGCGATCTTCAATTTGGCTTGGTCACCCTTTGTGCTGGTGGTGGCATGGGAGTAGCAACGATTATTGAGCGATTATGATGAAAGAGATCAATAATTACAAGTAGAGTCCCGCTTTATTTAAAGAATTACGACCATCTAGATTTTTAATTTGGATACTATGTGCTTATTCAAAAAGATTGTGAGGCTACATAGCGTATGTAGTATGATAGTCCTAGAGCGTAGTGATTCAGACAATGACACCTTATCTATATTTTAAGCCTTCGCTCGATATTTTAGGGTCGAGCAACGCTTGCGTTGCAAAATTTCCTTCGCAACTCGTATCAAATCGCTGGTGTTGACTTGTTGGTAGAGTTGTGCTTCTTCATTGATGCGTTCGATATTACCCAAGGCTTCAAAAAAGGAGAGATTAATGGCTTTATTTAAAATGCTGGCTTCTGAAAAAACCAAAGTGCTTTCTACTCTATTTTTCACTTTTTGCAATTCTTGTTCAGCGATACCATGTCCTACCAAAGCATCTAACTCTTCCCAAATTGCAGCTTCTGCCACTTCCAACTGGACGCCTTCTGCTGGTTTTCCTTCCACGATCAATACACCAGGATCAATGCTACCCGATACGTAGCAATCTATCTGACTAAACAATTGCCGCTTTTTGAGCAAGCGTTGGTAGAGGCGAGAAGAACGACCATTGCACAAAATATCAGAGAGTAAGTCGACTGCATAATAATCGGGGTGCAAGCGTTCGGGCATTGGAAAAGCAAGGTAGATGGCATCTAATGGAACTGCCGCTTCCACCTCAATATTCCTAGCAGTTTCTTGTAACAGTTCTTTGGGTAAACGTCGTTCTGGAACCGTACCGACAGGAATTTCCGAAAACCATTTTTCTGCTAATGCGCGTATTTCTTCTACTTTCACATTGCCAGAAACGGTCAGGATGGCATTGTTGGGGCGATAGTATTTGTAGTAAAAATCTCTTACATCTTCCATACTGGCATCTTCAACGTGTTTGGGCACTTTTCCGATGGTCGGCCAGCGATAAGGATGCGATTTATAGACCATATCTGATAGATGATGCCAAACATCGCCATAAGGTTGATTCAGGCAAGTTTCTTTAAACTCTTCCACGACTACTTTTCGCTGTGTTTCCAGCACTTGTTCATCAAAATTCAAGCTCAGCATGCGATCCGATTCCAGCCAGAAAGCCGTCTCTATGTTTTGTGCGGGAAGAATATCGTAGAAATTGGTGATGTCACTATTAGTGAAGGCGTTGTTTTCACCGCCTGCATTTTGAATTGGTTCATCAAATTCAGGAATATTGGCAGACCCACCGAACATCAAATGCTCAAATAGATGCGCAAAACCCGTTTTTTCAGGCGATTCATCCCTCGAACCCACATCGTACAATATATTGACTGCCGCCATTGGCGTGCTGTGGTCTTCGTGCACCACTATGCGCAAACCATTTTCTAATTCGAATTTGTGATATTTTATCATGTTTGTAGTACTGTTTTTTGGTTTACAATGATCTCAAAATCAATGCCATAATTGAGAAAGCAAAGATAGTGGAAATATTTGCTTTCATACACCAAAAGAAAAAAGGAAGGCATCTAAAAAAATATACTCTTTAAAGAAAAGAAAGATTCAGCTTTAAGGAACGAGGGATGAATAAACAGAGGTTCTTGACAAGATATTTTTGTGCTAATGGAGGCAGAAAAATCGCAATCCGCCTTAGGCGGACATAAGACTTTTTCTAACGAAAAGTAGCGCAAAACCTGTTCGCCTAAGGCGT
>JBCCRX010000489.1:0-4589 GCA_039201015.1 Bacteroidota bacterium
AAAACGAAGAATAGAGGTTCTGAATGATTTCATTTGGTCAGCATTATTTATGGAAGCTCACGTTTATCTTCAAATCATATGGGCGTCACGCCTTAGGCGGACAAGTCGAGCCCATATGATTTGATCAAGGTTTTTTTAAAGGGAGAAGCGGCGAAATTGGCCGCTTCTCCCTTTAAAAAACCTTGATTCGTTTGGAAGGACTCGACCTGTCCGCCTCAGGCTGACGTCCTTCTAAACGAAAACAAACGAAGTTTAATAGTTGGCGATATCTTCCTAAAGATACTCGACCAAATGAAATCATTTAGAGCCAGAATAGACCACAACTATGCAAACATATTTCACAAATGATGCCGTCATTTTTGGCATCTTAATGGGTGTATTGGCACTCATTTTTTGGACTTCCAAACTGGAGCACAAATTTTGGAAAACCTTTTATAAATACATACCTGTCTTACTGTTGGCTTATTTTTTGCCTGCCATTTTACGTTGGCCATTAGGTCTGATTGCGCCAGAATGGATAAATGCAGGAGGCGTAGCTGAATCTTCTCAGCTCTATTTCGTCGCTTCTCGCTATTTACTCCCCGCTTGTCTGATTTTGCTTTGTCTAAGTATAGATATAAAAGGTATCATCAATCTCGGCCCAAAAGCCATTATTATGTTTTTGGCAGCTTCTTTGGGCATTATTTTGGGCGGACCAGTCGCACTTTTTATTGTCACTTCTATTTTCCCTGACCTCATTCCAGTACCAAGAGAGGAACTTTGGCGTGGATTTTCTACCGTAGCGGGTAGTTGGATTGGTGGCGGCGCGAATCAAACTGCGATGAAAGAAATCTTTGAAGTCGGCGATAATTTGTTTGGGATGATGATTATTGTGGACATATTGGTTGCCAATATTTGGATGGGCTTTTTGCTGTATGGTATCAATATTTCAGATCGTTTGGACAAGCGTTTGCGCGCTGATAATTCTGCTATTGAGGATTTGAAAAAAAGCGTTTCTTCCTATCGAGCGAGTATTGAGAAAATCCCTACAGTCACGAGCACCTTCGTCATGATGGGCTTGGCTTTTGGTGGCACGGCACTCGCACATTGGGGAGCAGATGAAATCAAGCCCTTCATGGAAAGCTATTCTGAATTACTAGACGCTTGGAAACTCAATTCTTTGACTTCTGATTTCTTTTGGCTCATCGTCATTGCGACTACGATTGGTTTCGCACTTTCTTTCACCAAAGCCAAGCAATTAGAAGGCGTAGGCGCATCGCGTTGGGGCACTATTTTTATTTACATCTTAGTGGCTACGATTGGTATGAAAATGAATTTAGCAGAGATTTTTGATAAAGAAAATGCAGGACTTTTGCTCATCGGCTTGATTTGGATGATGATACATGTACTCACGCTTATCCTTGTAGCAGTCATCATTCGTGCGCCTTATTTCTTCATAGCTGTAGGCAGTCAAGCGAATGTTGGTGGTGCGGCTTCTGCACCCGTGGTGGCGGCGGCTTTTGATCCGGCACTAGCACCCGTTGGTGTTTTAATGGCGGTTTTGGGTTATGCTTTGGGGACTTATGGTGCTTTGATTTGTGCATTGATGATGCAAGGAGTTGCGGGTTAATCTGTTTACAAGATGGAAGGCATTTCAAAAGTGCCTTCCATCTAGTTAGTTGATTTGTAAATACCTTTAAGGAAAGGCATAAAAAGCGGACTATCAAGTTTGTCCAAGCTTAGGTGGGCAGCCGAAAGTTCAAAGCCATTTTTTCTTTTTGAAATACCACAATAAAAGAATGGCGATAGCAAACATGATACTAATGATAATGAAATAACCATTTTGCCAATGAAGTTCTGGAATGTGGTCAAAATTCATGCCATAAACACCTGCAATAAAAGTGAGTGGAATGAAAATCGCGGAAACCACCGCCAAAACTTGCATGACATTATTCATTCGGTAGCTCAATTCGGAGAGATACAAATCTTGTAAACTGTTGAGATTGTCTCGATAGGTTTCAATTAAATCAATGGTTTGCACAATATGATCGCGTAAGTCTCGAATGAAAAGCATGGTTTTTTCCTCTACTAATTCACCTTCCAATTCCTTGAATCCATTCATCATTTCCCGCAGCGGAACGACTGATTTTCGGATTTTCAGCATCTCTTGCTTAAGCGAATAAATTTTGGTGCGATAATCACTTTCTACGGATTTTACAATCTGCATTTCCAAGTGCTCAATACGTTCTTCTACGCTTTCTAAGCCCACATAATAGCGATCTACAATACTATCCAGCAGCACGTAGAGCAAATAATCTGCTCCCTTTTTACGAACATGTCCTTTGCCTTTTTCTATTCGCTCTCGAATGATTTTAAATAAATCATCGGCTCGCTCTTGAAAAGAAATTAGAAAGCCATTGCCCAAGTAAAAAGCGACTTGTTCAAAGACCACTTCCTCTGCCTTACTGTCAAATTGAAAGGCTTTCAAACTCACAAAAATACCTGATTCATATTCATCCAATTTAGGACGTTGACTGGTATCGGCAATGTCTTCCAATGCCAGTGGATGTACGTGGAAGGTTTCACCAACGGCAGCAATGAGTTCCGTATCGTGTAGTCCTCTGATATCGTACCACTGCACAACCTCTTCTTTGGGCTGATGAACATTTTGAAAGGCTTCTTCTTCAAAAATCTGTTCTTGCATCGCCTCTTTATTGTACTCCAAATAGCGGACAAAAACTTTATCTACTTTCTGCTCTCCCGTAAATACAATAGAGCCAGGCGGCAAACCTATTTTTTTACTGCTTTTTAGTATGTTCATCTCTTGTGCTTAATTTTTAAAGCAATCTCCGACAAGTTTATCTAAAAAAGAAAAGTATCAGCCTCACACCTGATGCAGACGAGTTGATTGATACTTTAAATTCCAAAAGGGAAATTTTCATGCAGTAAAAATTTCCCTTTTGGGGGGATTTATGTCCGAAAAGCCTCCTTGAAAACAAAATGAAAAACTTCGTTTTTCATTTTGTTTTCAAAAGATAAGATCAATAGAGTGGAAGAGCTTATCCAATTGCCCTATTTTTATGTACCAAAGTACGATGCGGAAACGGGATTTCTACACCTTCTCGATCAAAGCGTTTTTTGATGCTTTCAAATAGATCGCAAGCCATTGTGAAACCGTCCGGAGAATTACTCGCCCAAGCCCATGCTCTTAAATTGACCGAAGATTCTCCTAAGGACAGAACGCGTACATTGACTTTGGGTGCGCCTTCTGCGATTTGTTCTTCCGAGCGCGTGTCCAAATAGAGTGGATGATTACCTACTTCATCCGCCATGATGTACTTCGCTAAATCTATATCGCTATCATAGCTGATACCGACGTCGATCCAACGGCAAATTTTGTCTTCTGAGAAATTGGAATTGATGATGATTTCGTCGCTGATCAATGAATTGGGAACGACGACGCGCTTGTTTTCAAAATCCCTAATGACAGTATGACGCAGCGTAATGTCTTCTACAATGCCGCTAAAGGTGCGCAACTGAAGGCGATCATTGACCCGAAAAGGTTTGAAAATAACGATGAACAAGCCACTGATGACATTACTGAGTGCCGACTGAGAAGCAAAGCCCACCGCCACTGCCAAAATACCAGCACCTGCCAGCATGGAACTGGCTAAAGTTCTCAAATTTGGGATTGTATAGATCGCAATACCAAAGCCTACCACATAGACCACAGCGACAATGATATGCCGCAAAAATTGATAGTTGGTAGGATCGCTGTCCAAACTGGCTGCCGACCTTCGAATCAATCTTCTAAAAAATCGGCCGACTAGAAAAGCCACTAAAAAAGTAGCCAAAATGATACCAAAAAATACGCCGATTTGGAAGATGTTATCTAAGATTTGTTCTTTCATTGAAGATATGAGTTTGCGTTTGAGTAGAAAAGAGAATAATTAAAAAAGCAAGTTCTTGTGTGACTTCAAAAGTAAGAAAATATCAATTAGCCTTGCTGTAGAGCTACTAGTTTTTGCTGTTCATCATTAATGGTTTGGCTATAATGGATTTCACGGTGTGCTAACTAAAGCAAAAGTAATTCTATTTGTGCAAAAGCAGGTAGTTCGGAATAAGCAGCACATCTTATTTACAAAAAGTATGATTTTAAGCTTATTTTGATGGGGGTCCGCTAACATTAAAATTATTTTTATCATAACTACAAAGTCAAAGACAGAATCATAAATCGCTGGAAACGAATATTTTATCATATCTAAGCCGACTTTCCTTCAAGTTAAGATATTTTTTGAGTATGATAATAGAAGTTTATCATCATAATTTGCAATAGCATTTAATATAATCAAGTTGTATAGGTGATAATCTGATCCACTCTATCTACACAGCTACTTTTCATATTATTATTTAGAAAGGATTCACTATATTTTCTAACATCTAAATCTTGATTATGAAAAGATTACATTTTATTCCCTATTCCCTATTCCCTATTCCCTATTCCCTATTCCCTATTCCCTATTCCCTATTCCCTATTCCCTATTCCCTATTCCCTATTCCCTATTCCCTATTCCCTATTCCCTATTCCCTATTCCCTATTCCCTATTCCC
>JBCCRX010000490.1:0-4572 GCA_039201015.1 Bacteroidota bacterium
AGCTCCAAACTCTTCGAGTTTTTCGCTTCTCAGAATCAACTGAAACTTAGTTTACAATGTATTTAATACCTTGTAAACTAAGTTTCTTTGTATTTTAAATAGGAGAGTTTGAGGGAGAAAAAAGGGTTTTTCTAAAACCCTTTTTTCTCCCTCAACCCTTTTTCGCCGCCGTCGAAGACGGCGGTAGATAGTTTTTTGAAGCTCGAAATTCTAAGAAATTTCTCGCTTCTCAAAATTAAGACAAACCTAGTTTACATTGTATTTAAAGCACTAATAATCAGTCATTTAAGTTCAAGCAAATTTTGCTTTAGGGCTAAAGTAAGACACAATTTTACTTTTCGGACTGCCCTCAATTTTTTCAATTAAAATACCATGACCATTTTATCTAGTTTGATTAAGCTCAGGATACGGAAGTGTTTTAAGCTTGTAATGCTTTCATTTTACGCTGTATCCGCCACTGCCCAAGTGCAGATCAATGATTTTCAACCATTCAAATTCCAATTAGAAAGAAGCTTTTCACCCCTTAATGCAAGCGAACTCCAGCAAGAGATGGCAGAGTTGATCGAGCTGCAAAAAGCAATAGAGGAAGAAGACCTAAGAATTATGAATTACTGGAATGCTGCTTATCCCTCTTATCGCTGGCATCAGATTATGATGGAGATCAGTAAAAGTCACGAAGGTCATAAAAATGGTGGTCGAGTAGTTGTTTTGCACCTTTCTATTTACGATGCGCTCACGGAAGTATGGAAACACAAAAAACAGCATTTCATGAGAGCGCCTTTCCAACGAGATGCTCGTGTACAGCAATTGGGACGTGAAAGAGCTTACTCTGCCTTTATTTGTGAATGGAGCGCAGCCGCAGGGGCTGCCCATGCAGTCATTGGATATTACTTTCCCGATAAAAAGTCTTATTTGGATAGCCTTTTGGTTCAATTTAAAGAAGCACGTCTCAGAACTGGACTACAGTTACCCCACGATGTAGAAAAGGGCATTATCATTGGTCAACAAATTGCGAATCAGTATATCGAATATGCTAAAACGGATCGAACGGATCGCGTTTGGGAAGGAAAAGTCTCCAGCGTGGAGGGTCTTTGGTCGGGTCAACCAAGCAAATGGGATCCTATGAAACGCCAATGGAAACCCCTTACTTTGCTGAGTGCCGACCAATTTAGACCTGCTCCACCCCCTCGCGATTGGACAGCAGATATGGAGGAACTACGTAACTTTAATGCCACACATCAGACCAGTGCTATTGCGTGGAAGTGGAAAAATGCGCCCGTTTGGGATGATCTTTTGGAGCGAAAAGTATTAGCGTATGATCTAGCACCATTGGAAGCTGCTTTTGCAGGTGCGCTCTTTCACACCGCTCGATTTGACGGCATTATTGCAGCATGGGATGGTAAATATCATTATTGGGGCATTCGTCCATTTCAATACGATCCAAACTTCAAACCTATACTGATAGACACGCCAAATTTTCCTGGCTATCCCGCTGGACATACGACTGTAGCTGGCTCAATCGCTACCGTTTTGTCTTTCCTTTTTCCGCAAGACGAGCAACTGTTCCACGAAATGGCGAAAGAGTGCTCCGAATCTCGCTTTGAAGGAGGCGTTCACTTCCGTACTGATAATGAAGTGGGCTTAAGTGTTGGTTATCAAGTAGGAAAGCAAGTTATTAAGAGGTTTTTAGAGCAATAAGTCTTGTCAGCCGACATTGGACTTAAATATCACATCGCATAAAATGCCGATTCAAGAGCAGCACCCAAAACAGTACAACAATAAAAGTAAACTTCTGCAATAAGGCTAGATAGCTCAAGCCAACTCCCGTGAAATAAATAAGATTGTTGATTGCCATAAGGAGTAAAACAGCACATCCGAGCCACAAAAGCCTTTTCGCTTTAATTCTGTATAGTCCAACGAAAAGCGCCACTAAAGTAAAGAGTGATAGCGATCCTGAAAATAAAATAACAAAATCATGTAGCGGCGTGAAGATAAATAGAGCAACGATCATGGAAAGCATACCTGAAAATTGAAAATATCGTCTTTGCGTTTCTTTAAAAGGTAGATATGGAAAAATACCAATCCAACTTAGACTTATTGCAATTGCTAATACTAGAGTGGCAATAAATGCGACAATATATCCTTCATTCACTTGCCCGTTCTGTGCAGTGGGATTTAAGAGTTCACACCAATAATTGTATCGCCAACTAAAGCTCGTTGCCTGTTGATCTACATCAGAGCCACCTGGGTAGAGCCAAGCTGCAAGACCGTAGAGTGCTATGAACAGTACAATGCCAATAGACGATAAAAGGAGAAATTGGGAGTTCTTTAATTTATTCAGATCATTTTTTTTCACGAGCAGGCGTTCGTTTTTTGCTCAAAAAATAGAGATACGTAAGTTTTACTGATTGTAACGTTTTACAGTGAAAGAAAAAAGTCTCTAAAAATCAGCAAGTTGAGCGGTTTTCCGCGCCTTCATCTCTCCCTCCTGAAGTTCCCTGCGCTGCCTCAGCAACGAAGTATATGGAATTTCAACACTTATGAAACGCTATTGCAGCATTTACTAACCACCGCATGCCGTTATAATCAGAAGTTTTCAGTTCGTAAGCGCTTTTGCATCAGATAGTGTAGATTTACTCTTACTTCTAGGCACTTTTTTTTGGGAATTTTTATTACATAGAAATTTCCAAAAAAGGTCCTGTCCGAAGGACTCTTTTAATTTTTTCCACATAAGAAATTCTTTTTTTTATGCACATGAATTAAAAAGTGTGTAGAAAGATTTACTAAATCTCTAAGATTTAGCAAATCTAAAAGCAAATCTAAATTGGCTGTGACATTTTGAGAACCTGTATGCCTCTAGCTAATGCGTCCTCTCAAGAGGGCTCAAAAGTACCTACATCAAAATTGAACCAATTTTCGTTTCTTTGCATTTTCCAAAAAACAAGGCTCATCGGGGAAGCCCCAAAACAAAGCAATAAAAAGAGGATACAAATGAACGACATGCTAGAAAAATTAGCAGCTATAAGGGATCGCTACATCGCACTAGAAGAACAATTGGCAGACCCGCAAATAGTGAGCGATATGGATCAATACACCAAAGCGAGCAAAGAATACAAAAAGCTGCAAGCATTTGTAGAAACTTATCATACGTATAAAGACATTATTGATAATGAAGCCAATGCCAAAGATATGCTAAAGGACGAAGACGAAGATATGCGAGAAATGGCAAGTTTGGAGTTGGAGAGTCTATTGGAAGAAAGAGCAAAGCTAGAAGAAGCAATCAAAGTAATGCTGATTCCGAAAGACCCAGAAGATGAACGAGATGTCATTTTTGAAATTAGATCGGGTGCAGGTGGCGACGAGGCTAGTATTTTTGCAGGAGATCTCTATAAGATGTATTCCCGCTATTTTGAATCGCAAGGCTGGCGCACAGAAACGGTGAGTGTAACGGAAGGTACGGTGGGTGGATATAGCAAATTGGTTTTAGAAGTTAATGGGACAGATGTCTATGGTAAGCTTAAATTTGAGTCAGGCGCACATCGCGTACAGCGCGTTCCTAAAACAGAATCGCAAGGCCGAGTGCATACTTCTGCCGCTACAGTAGTAGTGATGCCCAAGCTGGAAATGGAAGACATTGATATCAACAAAGCGGATTTGAAAATTGATACTTTCCGAGCCAGTGGCGCGGGCGGACAGCACGTTAATAAAACGGAATCGGCTATCCGAATTACGCACTTACCTACTGGTGTGGTTTCCGAAAGTCAAGACGGTCGCTCGCAGCACAAAAACAAGGAAATTGCGATGCAGCGGCTCTATCAGAAAATACAAGATCAGCAGCGCGAGGCACATGACAATAGCATCTCTTCTGCTCGAAAATCTTTGGTTGGTTCGGGCGATCGTTCGGATAAAATTAGGACGTATAATTATCCCCAAAATCGAGTAACCGATCACCGCATCAACCTTACGCTTTACAGCTTAGACAAAATCGTGGAAGGAGATATTGAAAGTATTATTGAAGCTCTGCAAGTAGCAGAAAATGCAGAGAAAATGAAGGGAGAAGCACAGTAGAGAAAAGCACAAATTGAAGAAGACAAAAGTCAGACCGAAAGATGAATTTTTCTATCAGAAGTTAGAGAGCTATCCTTTATATAGTTGAAAATCAAAATTTTAAGTGTATATTTAGCTACCCTTCTAAAGTTGTAATACTAGCTAAGCGTATGACCTAAAAGTCGAATGTCTTCAACTTAAGGATTTTGCCCGTCTCGTTTTCCACGAGGCGGTCAATTCATCCGTTTAAAAAATGACGGCTGAGTAGGAAAGCAAACCAGCATGTAGGGCTTAAGTTGACCACATTCGAACTAAAAGTCACACGCTTAATTACTGAAAACCTAGATTTACTAAATTCTAGAAATTTAGCAAATCACCTCTCTTAATTTAGATAAATCTGCGCTACATACAAAAGCAACATTTTGAAAACTTGTCTGTCTTTGGCTGATGCGACCCTTCTGACAGTCCAATGAGATGGATGATCTGACTTCCAAAGATGTCCAGTAGTTTAGAGTTACCTCCTTA
>JBCCRX010000491.1:0-4549 GCA_039201015.1 Bacteroidota bacterium
AACGCCAATGCCAATGAATTTTTGCTCGATAAATTAATTCTTTGGTTCGGTATGAACCCCAAACTCAAAATAATTAAATCCGTCCGTGCAAAAATTAGACAACTTGGTAAAAGAGCAGCTTAATTTAACACGGACTATTGATTTAATCAAGATTATACAATCCTATTCTACTCAGTATCCATTTAATATCCAACTTCATTCTTCGCCATTTTTTATACCAAGTGCCTTCCCCAAGCCAAGAGAGTGACCAATGGTGTATGGTATAAGTGTCTTCTCTAATTTTAGTATTAAATGAACTTTCTGTATAATAATAAGGATAAAAATAGTGTCTAGGAAAAACTTTTACGTCTTTTATCACTTGATTTTCCCTACTAAATCCATACTGCTTTAAGACAGCAGTTGTTAGCCTCGGGCTAGAAAAATCTGCTCTTTCTTTACCATCAAAGTCTTGCTCTAATGTTTGTAGCACTTCATTAATGAACCAATGTCCTTGTTCTGCTGCTAGTATTGCATTGTTTGCTATTGGACAACCTTCTCGTTCTGTTTCAATGCCCAAAAAACAGGCATAGTGAAGTAATTTATCGAATCTTTGAAGTACTTCCATATCTGTATCTAAGTAGATACCGCCTTCTTTCGATAATGCGAATAAACGCATATAATTAGAGATGTTCGACCAGTTTTGAGCATTAAAAGCAGTGCTCAAATAAGAAATATTTTTGGGTAAATTCGCCTCATTCCAAAACTTAAACTCGTAGTCTGGCATCAACTTTTTCCAATCCCGAATGAATCGCTGCTCTCGCTTCGGAATAGGATTTGGACCATACCAGCAATAATGTATTTTTTTAGGTATCATCTGAGTTTTTGTTCAAATTATTTTGATTTCAAAAAGCACAGCAAGCCACAAGCATTACAAAACAAAAATAAAAAATAAACCACTAATCCTTACCTTTGTGCTTCTTTCAAAACACTTAACAGTCTAGCACTGTTATTCTGATTGTAAAATCGCCAAAACTTACAAAAAAAGATATATGGATTTTTTGGTAACAGCTGGACAACTGATATTGAGTCTTTCTATTTTGATTGTTTTGCACGAATGCGGGCATTTCTTTCCTGCGCGTTTTTTCAACACAAGAGTAGAAAAATTCTATTTATTTTTTGATCCTTGGTTCTCTTTATTCAAAAAGAAAGTTGGTGAGACGGAGTACGGTATTGGCTGGTTGCCACTGGGCGGCTACGTCAAAATATCGGGCATGATAGACGAAAGCATGGATCGAGAGCAAATGAAACAAGAACCACAGCCTTGGGAGTTCCGTTCCAAACCCGCTTGGCAACGCCTTATCATTATGCTAGGTGGCGTCACCGTAAATTTCATACTGGGTTTCTTGATTTACGGCATGGTTTTTTGGGTCTGGGGACAAGAATATTTGCCGACCGAAAATGCCCCTTATGGCATTTATGCAGATTCTCTGGGCATGGAATTGGGCTTGGAGCATGGCGACAAAATTCTCTCCATTAATGAAGTGCCTTTCGACCGTTTCAATCCAGGCATCGTAATCCGTGAAATTGTCATCAATGGCGCGGATGAAATGAAGGTAGAGCGAGACGGACAAGAAGTAGCGATCACTATTGATAATGATAAATGGACAAAAATACTTTCTAGCTCGACGGGCGATAAAAATCTGTTCTACGCGCGTCATCCAACGATCGTTAATCAAGTGGTAGAAGGAAAAGCAGCGGATTTGGCAGGTATAAAAGTAGGCGATAAATTGACCAGTGTGAATGGTACGACTGCGATCTATTTCCAAGAGTTTAAAAGAGAACTCGCCAAATATGCACCTGCTCAAGCTATGGAGTCGCCTTCTTTACTAGAACGGTTTTTTGGAAAAGAAGAAGCACCACAAGAGACCGTCACCGTAGATATAGGTGTGCAAAGAGGGAATGATGCTTTTGAACTGCCTGTAGAATTGAGTCCAAACGGGCGAATCTGGATCGCTGTGGAGATGCTAGAGACCGAAACGGAGACTTTTGGCTTTGGGGAAGCGATGGTGAAGGGGACGAAAGAAGGTTGGAATTTTTTGGTCGTTCAGATTAAAGCTTTCGGGAAAATGTTTTCGGGCAAAATCAATGCGTCTGATAGCCTAGGTGGCTTCGGTTCTATCGGATCTATGTTCGGCTCGTTCTGGAATTGGCAAAACTTCTGGCGCATGACGGCGATCTTATCTCTGATTTTAGCCTTTATGAATCTGCTGCCGATTCCTGCACTCGACGGTGGACACGTGATGTTTCTGCTTTACGAAATTGTGACGGGTCGTAAACCAAGTGATCGTTTCATGGAGATCGCAACGATGATTGGCTTTGTCTTATTGATTAGCTTGGTATTGTACGCTAATGGATTGGATGTATTTAGGTGGCTACGTGGATAGTTGTAGAGTGAATTTAGTTATCCTAAGTAGTTAATCAACAGTTTATAAGGCAATCGCAAGAAAGCTAGACTTTGTTGATTCGTTGAATTGTTTATCGCACATATTCCCTTGATTCTACTTTTTTTGGTCAATGATTACCAGCTAAACAAATAAACATATCAACATTATAAACAGAGAAAAATTTCTTGCGATTGCCATAATAGTTTATAATCTTGAAGAAAAAACCCTAAATATACATACGGTCTCGGCGGCGCATAAGTTCTAGTTGCAACACATTTCCAGTGTGGTCATGCTGCTTGATGCTACCATATCTTTTATATAGAAAAAAGAGAATGTTGAGATAAGCAAATATGCTTAACGGAAACAATACACCAGTATAATTCAAATAAGGAATTTGAAAATGTTCTGCTGTCAGTGAAAGAATGAGCCAAATAGGAGAGATTGCTGTAAAAATCAGCAATTTTTTGTGGTGAGAAAGCAAAAGCTGATGTTCAGATTGCCATTTGATATAAAGTTCTTCCAGATAATCCGTTTCAAAATAATCAATCTTAAGTTGATGTACCAGCTTTAACTCATCTTGGTGCGTACGCTCAAGACGATTCAGTAAGCGATCTATTTGCTGGTCGGTCATTGATGATAAATTTGAAACCTTTGAACTTTTCCCATTCAAGCAGAGAAATCAACCTTTTGATACAATTTCGGTCAATAATGAACTATAACTTTCTATATAAACGCTACTGAATGTACTTGGTTACACTTTTTGAAACACGAAATTGTCAGAAGTAATATTTTTTATATATAAGTGATCTTCAATACTTTGAATGGATCGTAATTTTCCATCGGATTGAATGATAAAGAGAGAATATCCTAAACTTTCTAAATAGTGTTGTATCGAATGCTGCCTTGCTATATTCAAAAGAGTAGCTTCTACCAATATTTTGATTTGATGTACTCTTAAATAACTTTCAAATCCTCTCAAAACTTTCTCTTCTGCTCCTTCTACATCTATTTTTATACAATTGGGAAAGTATTTGTGTGTATCTAAAAATTGATCGAGTGTGATGCTTTTGACTTCTATTTGTTTAGCTGATCGAACCCATTTTCTATCTTTGAATTGTTCAGGTTTTAAAGTATTATACTCAGAATAAAGCACTGGAAATTCATAAAAAATCAATTTTCCCAACTGGTCACTGACTGCCAGATGATGCGCAATGATATTAGAGTGATTACGAACATTATCTTGTAATATTTTAAAGGTAGAGATAGCTGCTTCAAAAGCAATTACTTGTCCAGATGACTGCACTAGGTAAGAAGCCAGTAAACTAAAAAAACCAAAATGCGCTCCAACATCAACAAAAGTGTCTCCTACACTCAAATTTTGAATGAGCCAACGACTCAAGCGAATCTCTGAATCATGTGTTTTGGCATCTAGTAAGAAAATATCCATGCCCGCAGGTAGCAAAACTTTCATTTCAGTACCGAAAAAAGTACTAGTCTTTCTCAGCTTGGCCCTCTGCTGGAAACGATAAATTAAATTGCGCCAAAGTAGGGTAGAGGCGTAAGTAAGCGGTTGGTAGGAAAAGCGTTCCCATCGTCCAGCACGTGCTAACTGTTCTATCTGATGAAGTCTTTGTAGTAAATAGTTATTTGACATGCTCGTTTCAATCAAAGAACCACAAAATTTAATGCTGATTGTGCAGTAAAAAGAGGACTCTCTGTCCGCCAATCCCTTTCTTACAGGAAATGACCGAAGACCCTCTATTTTTTCAAAATCAGTTTCAGCGAAATGTGAGAAAGTAGCTATAAGTGTAAACAGTAAAGCTACTGATTCGTACTGCGAATTTCTATATTTTTTCGATATGGAAAATATTCCTTCTAAGAAAAATCCGGTTCTGAATGATTTCATTTGGTCAGCATTATTTATGGAAGCTCACGTTTATCTTCAAATCATATGGGCGTCGAGCCCATATGATTTGAGCAAGGTTTTTTAAAGGGAGAAGCGGCGAATTTCGCCGCTTCTCCCTTTAAAAAACCTTGATTCGTTTGGAAGGACTCGACGTCCTTCTAAACGAAAACAAACGAAATTTAATAGTTGGCGATATCTTTCTAAAGATACTCGACCAAAT
>JBCCRX010000492.1:0-4518 GCA_039201015.1 Bacteroidota bacterium
AAATACAGCGGCTTGCAATTGTGAGGGCGCGCGCTATTGGTTGCACACCAATATGCTACTGATGAACGGGCGCAAAATGTCCAAAAGCGACGGCAATACCATTACGCCACAGCAACTTTTCAGTGGCGAAAGCGATCACATCTCAAAAGGCTACAGCCCTATGGCGATTCGCTATTTCATGTTGCAAGCGCACTATCGCTCCACGCTCGACATCACCGATGCAGGTTTGCAAGCAGCCGAAAAAGGCTATCGAAAATTGATGGAAGCCAATGCGACTTTACAAACATTGAAATACGAAGGCGAAGCGGAGATCGTAGAAGGCAACGAAAGAGCTATTTTGGGTTTGATTCAGAAAGTGCACGATAGCATGAACGATGATTTCAACACCGCAAAAGCCATAGGTCGTCTGATGGGATTAAGCAGTTTTATTTTTAAATTCAAGAACCAACAAACACCGATCAATAGCATTTCGCGCACCACTTTTGAAAGCCTCAAAAGCACTTTCCACGACTTTATTTATCGCATTTTTGGATTAAAAGATGAATTGGCAGATAGCAATGGCAGTGCCAATAATGAATTGCTAGACGGCATTATGGATTTGGTCATCGAACTTCGTGCTAATGCCAGAAGCAGCAAAGATTGGGCAACTTCCGATACGATTCGAGACCGCTTAGGCGAATTGAAAATACAACTCAAAGACGGGAAAGAGGGAACAACTTGGGGATTGGAATGAGAAAATTGGAGCTTCCGAGATTGGGTCTTTGACAATTTTTGTAATTCTTTGACTACCGTACAAAAGACTTTTGAAGTTTTAAACTTGGAAAGCCTAAAAACTAAGCTCAACAGCTTAAACTTCAAAAGTCTGACATCCACAAATTTGGCTGTTGTCTCACCCAAAATCATATAGAGCCACTTATTTCATGCCCATACTATCTCCAATGGTATCTTCTTTCAAAGTAAAGATGCGTTCCACTGGATTCAATGGCGTATCAACGGTATCTCCATTAGCATCAATCAAAGTCAGTTTCACTTTATTGTCGCCCATTGGCAGTCCTTCGATGTAGTAAGGTTGCCATACATCCACGATCTCTTCAAACTCTCCATTGATTTCTACTTTCACTTTATAATCTTCGCCCAAGCTCAGATTAACGACGTAAAAATCCAACATTACTTTATCTGTGTTTTTCTTACCAATGTAAGTTCCTTTCGGACGGCTGTAAAAGAGCATCGGTTCTTCAATATCCGCCGTTGCAGTAAAGCTGCCGTTTTCTACGCTCACTTTCTCTGCGGTGTGCGCCGCTTCTGTTTTGATGCTTTCGTGATAAGAGCGAGACAAAAAGGCTAGAATGTATCGCTCGCCGTCCGCTACTTCATGCTCAAATTTATTTTCATACTTTGCTGCATAAGGCGCATTGTCCACAATGAGGTGAATGTGTTGCCCTTTGCCTGAATTGGCGCACATTTTACTATCTGCATCGGGTGTTTGCCCACCCAATAAATAATTGGTTGCCGTAATCGGGAACTCGAACATACCGTCGGTATAGATCATATCGTCAATAGTAGCATCAGGATAAGCCGTTGATTCCTCGAAGGGTGTCAAGCTGTAAGTGCCTGTTGTCTCAGTTTCCTCTTCCATGCTCGTTGTGTCTTCTGACGAATCGTCGGCATCGCTTTCCCCGCAAGCTGCAAAGAGTAGGAAGAGGGGCAGAAAAAATAATAGGCTTAAACGCATTAGTTAATAGTTTAGTAGTGATTATTCACAAAAATTTTTAACTCGCTCGAAAGGGTTGAAAAAATAGACTTTCTACTCCTTAAAAATATTATTGTGAATAAAGTCTAGTGAAAAAAAGATTTTTGTCTTTTGGTAGTTAGCATTGGGCGAAATTTTATCAAATTTAACAAATTTATAGGATCGCAAAAATCTGATTATCAGATATTTATTTTTTTGGCGGCTATCCTTCTAAGATTCTAATGCTAGTTAAGGGTATGATCTGAAAGTCATGCTCTCAATTACATGGGTAAGCTAGATTTACTAAATTCTAAAAATTTAGCAAATCATTTCTTTTGATTTGCTAAATCTCAAAGATTTAGTAAATCTGAGCTACCCTTAAGAACCTGTCTTCCTTTAGCTAATGTACTCTGTGAAATCCTTACACTAGATTCATCAGCTAAAAGTAGATAGGTTCCTAACCTTAAAAAGGTAGCCTTTTTGGTCAAGATAATCACAACGAATCAACCCATTGTGAGGATTGTTATTCATTCGTGGCTGTATTTTACAGCTAATCGCATCATCAAACTTTTTTATTCTAACTGTCTTCCCTTCCGCTATGTTCAAAATTTCGGTTAATATCAATATTGGACTTAATGCATTATTGACAATTGAGGAGCTATCAAGGGCGATTGGGAACAATTTGTCAAATTTTCAAAGTTTGACAAATTTATAGGCTATCAATCTCACTTATAACGCATAGCGCAAATGCAAACCACCATAAAAATTTCTAGGTAACCCTGGATAATAATACCTCGGCGCGCGTCCTCCAAAACTACCCGCATTGATTAATAGCATAGAAGCGTAGGATGTATCAAAAATATTATTGATGCCCGCAAAAAAGTCGAGTGAAAAATGATCGTTGAGCTTGAAAATATAACCTGCTTTTGCATTCAATAATTGATAGGATTCGGAATAGATGCTGTTGTCGTCTCGCAGCGGCATGGCATCCACGAATTGGTAGTTGATGTTGCCATAAAAGTCTTTTTTCTGAAAAGATTCAAAACGAATGCCTGCACTGGCAATGTGTGGTGCAGTTCCCGTCAGTTCATTGCCAGAAAAGTCCTGTTCGCCGTCCACAAATTCATCGAAACGATAATCAGAATAGGCATAATTCAAAAATGGAAACAAGCGAATACTAGAAGCAATTTGGTACTCGCTTTCCAAGGAAAGTTCCAGTCCATTGTGTACTGTTCTGCCTGCATTGATACCAATAAACGCATCGGCGGCCGTTCTTCTGGCAACCAATAAATCTTCGATTTGCATAGAGTAAAGCGAGATATTGTAAGTGATTCGATCCCAAGTTCCGCGCGCACCGATTTCAAAATTCCAGCCTTGTTCGGGTTGAATATCTGGATTAATCATGCCGTCAGGTGTGAGGGTTTCTTCGAGGGTCGGCGGTGCGAAACCATGACTGACAACGCCAAAAATTGTACCTGTATTCAGCCAATTGGGTTCGTAATGAAGCGTCAAAAAAGGAGAAAGCACGGGTTCAAAAGAATAGTCTCCTGAAATGTCGATGCTATCATTGGGAAAACGATCCATTAAATCATAATTGGTGATGTTCAGGTTCAAACCCGCCGAAGCGATGAAATCGCCGATATACCAACGCGTCTGTACAAAATTGTTCCAATATTGGCGCATTTCGCTATTGTCGCTCAATAAAGTACCGAGTTCGCCTTCATTGGTTACATTGGTTTGCCAGTCGTAATTTTCGTGGAAAAATTCTGTGCCGAATCGAATTTCGTTGTAGTCACGAAGTTTTACTTTGAAGGTACTGCGTCCACCCATCGAAGTCGAATTTTGTCGCAAAATATTGAATGGACGCGACTCGTAAGAACGGAAACTAGAACTGAACAAACTCGTTGTATTCTGCAAATTTCGACCGATATTTGTGGCGTAAGATAGACCAATCAAGCTGCGGGTGTAGTCCTCAAAACCCATGACCTGTCCCCAAGTGAAAGCGGCTTTTTGTGGTTCGTTGCGGAAGTCTTCTTCGTTCAGAGAACTAGGAATAAAAGCCTTTAAATCAATGTGATTGAAGAGGACAGAAAGTACTTTGTCTTCTTTTTCGTATCGCCCTAAAAGCGTGAATCCTAGACGGTCGTATTCATTGTTTTCTCGATAGCCATCAGAATGTGTCCGATTCAGCCCGATATTTAAACTCAAATTATCTTTGCCGTAACGATACTGCAAGATATTACGCTGTAAATTGTACGAACCAATGGTGTTGCTCAGTTGCACTTCGTTGCGATCTCGATTTTGTTCGGTATTCAAATAAATGACGCCACCCAAGCCTGCGCCATAAGCACTGGAAGTCGGTCCTTTCACGATCTGCACATTGTCCACCAAGCTCAAATCAATATCCTCCAAAGTGGTTTCTCCCGAACCATTGGTCAGTGGAATATCATCCAAAAAAGCCCTGATTTTGGCTGTCCCAAACAAATTTCGACTCCCGATGCCACGCACCGTGATTCGATTGGTATTGAGCGCGCCCGTGTGCATAAAAACACCAGGCACTCGATTGAGCGCAGGCGCGATGCTAGTGCGTTCTTCTAATTGGAGTTGAGCGTTCGGAAGGGTTACTAAGGCTGGCGATTCCTTGTAATTTTTTGATTTAGGATTGTAGGCAGGATAGGTAATAATAATATCATTAGAGCTAAGAAGTATAGACGTGGACATCATTTCTACCAAAAGCGGATCATTTGCATCCACCTCGCCAACTTCTAATGTAAAATAACCAACATGGC
>JBCCRX010000493.1:0-4510 GCA_039201015.1 Bacteroidota bacterium
AGCGAGGAGTTAGAACTGTTAAAAAGTTGGATACAACACGGGGCAGATATTGCTATTGCGAGTACTGATCTAGCCGAGGAAGATTCCTTGAAAGTAGCCATTGGAAAATATACTGATGCTATTCAAGCCGCTTCGGAAACCGTTTACGATTTTGATTTTGCTAGTCAAGAACTGATTGCTACCTTGAATACGCCTTATCGCAGTGTAAAGCAAAAGTCTTCTACTTCTCCCGCTTTAGAGGTCATCATTATGGGCAGACAGACCTTTGACTTCGCAGATTTTCAAGCGTTAGCGCAGGTCAAAGAGCAAATTGTGGCGTTGGATATGTCCTACGCTCCCGTTGGGGACGAAGTATTTGCCGTGATTGCCCAATTGCCTAATCTCGAATCCCTCCATCTGAATTTTACCAATATTTCGGGGGACAAATTATCCTTACTTAACGAATGTCAACGACTGAAAACATTATCACTAGCGGGTACGGCAGTGAGCAAATCGCAGATTCTATCACTCGAAATACCTACGCTTGAAGAATTATATTTGTGGAATACCCGCATTGCTGATGCCGAACTAGCTGCTTTGCGAACTACCCTGTCTAGCGTAAATATTCAAAGTGGCATCGAGCGTACGGAGGAGGAACAATTGACCTTAACGCCTCCCGTCTTGAAAAGTGCCAACAATGTCTTGTTTACGGGGGATGAAATCGTATTGGGGCATAAATTCAACGGCGTAGAAATTCGCTATACCATTGATGGTAGTCAGCCCGATAGTACCGCAAATTTGTACCAAGCACCACTTAGCTTTACTGAGGAAGTGACCATAAAAACCATTGCCTTGAAATCGGGCTGGAAAGACAGCGAGGTAGCTACTTTTACGTTTAGAGAAAGAGGGCATATTCCACAGCAGATTGAAATGCTACAAGTCGCGCGAATGTTGTGGCGCGGTAAAGGAGGCAAAGGATTGACTGATGGAGAGCAAGGGAAGGTGGAAGAAATACCTTACTTTTCTTGGATTGGCTTTCAAGATAAGCCCTTTGTGGCACTAGCTGATATGGGTGAACAGCTAGTCACACTGGATAGTATTGGTATCAGCTACGGGGTGCAACTGTACGATTGGTTAAGGGCTTCCCCACCGACTCGGGTCGAGATTTATGGTGGAGATAGCAAGGACGATCTCAATTTGCTAGTTGACCAAAGCGTTGGCTTTAGTCGAAAAGAGGGCGATGACACCGCCGTCATCAGTTATTTTAGCGTTGATCGTAGTAGCTTTCGGTATTACAAAATCGTAGCCCACACTATTGAGGTACTTCCAACTTGGCACAGACACAAAGGCAACAAAGGACGTCTTTTTGTGGATCAGCTCTTTTTCGTACAAAACAATAATCGTCAACTTTCATTTTCTGACCAATAGATAGCGATAACTCGCTTAATCTATACTGCAAACGGGAAAAATTAAGTATCCTTTCAATGGGATGAACCGCAAAGCGGAAGGGACTGCAAAAAATCAAACAAAGTATCAATTTCCTGCTCCGTATTATAATAATGTGGAGAAATGCGCAATGCCCACTCTACACCTTTTTCCTCAAAATCTATCCATGCGCTAGACTTCACAGCTACGGAAACATTGAAATGATGGGCAATTAATTTCGCTTTCAGGGCTTGCCAATCATACTTTGGACTGTGTAGACCGATGATACCGCACAAAGCATTTCCTTGATCGAGGATTTGAAAATCAGTAAGGGCAGCAAGTTTAGTTCGGGCATAGTCGGAAAGCGATTTTACACGTTGTTCAATCGCTGGCATACCAATATCCAGCGCATAAGCCACGGCTGCTTTAGCTCCCAGCAAATTTGAGTAATTGCGCTCCCAATATTCAAAGCGTTTGGCCGTTTGATTGAGTACGTACGTATTGGGTGTTGTCCACTTTGCGCCGTGCAAGTCGGGAAAAATAGGCGTCAGTCCACCTTGCAAAGCTTTATCAGAGACGTACAGAAAACCTGTTCCCCTCGGTCCGCGTAGAAACTTCCGAAAAGTGGCACTCAGAAAATCGCATTTGATGTGGTTAACGTTTACATCCAATTGTCCCGCCGACTGACAGGCATCGACTAGGTACCACACCCCTGCTGCTTCACAAATTTGCCCAATGGCATTCACATCTTGCACCAAACCCGAATTGGTCGGTACGTGCGTAACTGCTACCAATTTGGGTCGATGTTTTTGTATCAAATCCTCAATAGCATTGACGTCTACGCCGCCGTTTTGTTGCTTATGCGCACGGATGAGTTTCACGCCCAGTTGTTTAACTAAATACAGGAAAGCAATTTGGTTAGAAACATAGTCATCGTCGGTGGTCAAGATGACGTCGCCCTTTTGGAAAGGGATTGAAGAAAGGGCTTTGGCATAGGCAGAAGTAGCGTTGGTAGCAAAGGCAATATTGTGTTTCTGGGTACGAAGTAATTGTGCCAACAACTCGTAGAAAGCTGCAATTTCATCGGCTTTTAAAACTGCCGTTTCGTAGCCGCCCGTCATTGCTTCCAATTCAAAATAGGCGCGCATTGTATTGAGGACAGCTAAAGGTTGGAGGCTTGCCCCCGCATTGTTCAAATGAATCTTATGCTGACAAGCAGGCGTATCTTTTCTTACGGTATCAATTGGAAAATTATTCTTTATCATCAATGTATAGGAGATTTTGATAAGTTTATCGGTACAAACTTACTGAGATGTTGTGGGTAAAAGAATAATCTAACGCAGGTAAAGTAATAATCGTTCTAAAAGGATGGTGCTTTCACCTACTGATGAGAAGAGGGTAAGGAATGAAAACTAAATAACTGCTAATTCTTGACTTGCTCTTTTTCCTTTAGGCATCCCATCCGCTAGCGGTTCACTTTGTTGAAAAGATATTCAATCTTTTCTGCTTTGCATCACTGCGTGAATGTTAATGAACGCTGTTTATGCCACTGGCATAACCTAACCCAGGTAGCTACGGCTATGCCTAGCCACTCATCCCTTCGGGTTCAGGAACTTACATTCCTTCATGCCTTGATAACAGAAAAAATACCTGCGTCAAACTCTTAGCGTTTATTTAATTTTCATTCCTAAACAAAAAAATACCCTGACAATGACTGACAGGGTAACCTATTCACTACGGGGTTAATGCTTATGAGTTATTTACCAAGTTTTATCTTATGACGAGCAACTACACTAGTGCTGCTTCTAGTTCGGGTGCTGCTGGAAAGTCAACAGGGATAGCTGTGATGCCATGCAAGAAATTAGAAACAATTTTGTCGCCAATCACCATCAAGATGTCTACTAGATTGCCATTGTCGTAACCTGCGGCTAGTAGTGCATCCACACTGCTGGTGCTGGGTTTACCACGGTTGATGGTTGTAGATTGAACGAACTGGGCTAGTGCATCTAATTTAGCATCGAAGGAAGCACTGCCACCACGAATTTCCAGTATCTGTTCATCGGTGAAGCCGTTCATTTTACCCAAAGCCGTGTGTGCAGCTAAACAGTAGTCACATTCGTTGACTTGGCTGACCACTAAGTTGATGACTTCCCGCTCTTTTGCTTTCAGGCTAGATTTGCGGTTTTGTAGGGCTAGATAATCTTTTAGTGCAGTGTCGCTGTAAGCAAATGTCGCATATAAATTAGGAACAAAGCCTAAGTTTTTTTGCAAGTTGTCGAAGATCGCTTGGTTGGTTTCAGATACCTGTGCTCTAGTTGGAACAGAGAAGTTTGCCATGATTACAATGTTTTAAATTTTATGAATCACATTTCAATTTGTATTTTGAATTGCTATTGTTGTTTTTAATTGACATTGCAAAGATGGGCGCATTTGAAGCAGATTTAGCAGGTAATTTTTCCCGATAACTTATCAATTTTTCCCGATGGTTGTTTTAAAAGCATTTTGGACAGGATGGTTTCCTTGCTCTCATGGTAAAGTGGAAAAAGACATCAAATTATTTGCTAGGGAGGTTTGGAAGTATGGAACTACTACAAAAAGCGAAGCGATTCGATCAGTCTCTGACTAGGATAGTAAAGATGTTTGTAACAATACAAGTCAGAGACTTGACGACATTATACTGTGCATTCAAAATGCTAGCGAGCCATGTGCATTTTGAAACACGCTTTGCGAGCGAAACTATAACATACATTCACTTCGTAAAATTACCTGCTAGATAATGCAAAAGGCAAAACATAAGATGAGTGTATAGCATGATAGGACACCATCTAAGACGATCAGTTATCGGTTCTTATTTTTATGGGCTTGAAATACCTGCCGCATTTTGGCGTGAAACATTTACTAGATCATTCTAATTTAGGCATATCCAGAGAACTATGAGAAGTATTTACTCGTTATTAATTGGAGATAGACTACTGGACATTTTGACAAAAATCAGCCTTTTCTTTTTGTCTTGATACAAAAAGAAACAAAAAAATCAAGACTTAATTTCTTTCTTAACGTTCCAAAAGCCCTAAAAAGACTAAACAAAATAAACTCGCCTTAACGA
>JBCCRX010000494.1:0-4510 GCA_039201015.1 Bacteroidota bacterium
AAAGGGGGAAAATAAATCTTTTGTGTCCTTTGATTTCTTTGTGGTTAAAAAAGCATCTAAGTTTTTATAAGTCAATTAGTTATAATAGGTCGACCTTAAAAACTTTGTTTTTTTTGCAAACTTTTATAAGTATGTAGTACAGAGAACACAAAAATTTGACATTCAAATAGTTGCATTTTTACTAGCAATTTCTTACATAAATGAATCTTGATACTGGGCATCAGCCTTAGGCGGAGCCCGTCATCAAGTACTATTTTCAGCTACATGGAGAATTGCTGTATTTCTACTGTTTTATCTTATAATATTTTGATTATCAATTATTTATAAATCAGATACAGACTATTAATTTCATAGAAATCTAAGGAATAATTTACATGACCCTCAAAGATAGAGGATTATAGCAAAGAGCGTACTAGGGATAGTAATTCTCCACCTGATTTTTTTGTTTGTGTTATAGTTACGCCTGAGTTAAATGAAATCATTTAGCCCCTTAGGAACGAGGGATGAATAAACTGAGGTTCTTGACAAGATATTTTAGTGCTTACAGGCAGCAAAAGATCAAGTCCAAATCGTTGAGTTATTTTTTTGCCATTACTAAAGTATATTTATTCAGTCAATGTTTTGTTTAATCTTAGATTGTTGCTACCTTTATAAGAACATACTATGACGGAAAATTTGGTAAAAGCAGCTTTTTCTTTCTCACGAAGGAACAGCTTTCTGTGTTGCTTGGTGTCTTCAAAGTGGCATGCGCAACACTCTTTCCTAATCTGACGTAATAGTTATATTCTCACAATCGTTAATTAGAACCCAATTGAGGAGTGGGTAAAAGATTTTTAGATGTGACCTTCACGATGAAGGATTAATCATCTGTGATGTATGAAAAACGATTATTGCGTAGTTAAAGAGATAATATTCCTTTTCCTTTTGGTACAATTCGCTTGGGACAGCCCACTCTATGCACAAAAGCAAATGATGGTTGATTACCAATACGTTTTGCAAGAAATAGAGCAAGAACTCAAAGTGGGAGAAGTATTAGCCTTGCGAGATGCGGCACTGCTCTTAGAAAGAAGGACCGTGAAAGCAGACGCCCTCGAAGTTTTGAAAAGATACACCTTATTTAGTCCAAGAGAATTTAAACTTTCTGAATACACTACTAAGAGCAATTTTCTCAATTTCTTTTATACCTATCAAGAACAGTTTCGCTTTTCCATTCCGCTTCAAGCCTTCTACCTCACGGCTCTAGAGGAGCGAAATTTATCCTATAAAGTAGAGTTAATAGGTACGCAGATCAGCACAGATTTGGCGGCGAGGCTTCGCGAACATATTGAGTTGTTTGAGCAAGCCCTGGAACTAGAGGACGAGAAAAGTGCTACTACTCAAATTGAACGCATTAGTGAACTGAAATCTCCTGAATCTGCTGAATATTTAAGAGGACTGATTGCCCAGAAATACTTCCGAAGAAAGTACGAAGCACTGACCAAGGATGTCATCAAAGAATTAACTTCCTATCAAGATAGGGCGAGCCTGGAATTGATATTGGATTTATACGAAAATACGATCATCGCCAAGCCTTTTTTGCGAGAACAACTTCGCAATTTGACCAATATCGCCATGACTTCTTCCAAGATAGAGGAATACAATGAACTATTAAATAGTCTTGGAAGTATTCGTGCCATGCGTCAATACGGCTACGATCAAAATTTCACATTTCGTCCTTTCTATTTTACGGATACCATTGATTATTATGGCAAAATATTGATGATTTCGGACAGCTTACCTGCCGTACAAAGAAATGTGGTAGAAGACTTGATCGCCAGTCGAAAACCGCAAGCACTCTATTATTTGGCCGCTAAAATCTATCGCATTGCCAGGCAGAAAGATAAAAGTAAACTTGATGTAAAAGTATTGTATAATCGTATGCAATCTTTATTGTCCACTAGATTATTGATTCCAGGCGAGAATAACACTTTTGTGGAAGAGCCAAATTGGGAGGAAAAGAAAAACCCAGAAGCGATACAAAACTTCATCCACTATTGGTCGATTCATTACGAAAATTATGAGTGGGATAAATATCGTTCCAAATTCATCAACAAAACCCTTTCTTCTACCCTAGAGAAACGCTATAAACTATACCTACAGCAGCTCAATTCTACAAATGATGCAGTCGCTTGGGAAGCCTATCTAAAATTGACAGAAGGAGAGCCCAGCGAAGTGGCTCGTTTGACGGAACGTTTTCGCCATGTTCTGAACAATCATAACTCCAAACTGCCGCCCATGCAATATGCCTATTTGGAGCGATTGGCAGACCTAACTGCTTTTTGTCGGCGCAATAATATTCTTTACGAACCTACGCCAAGCATTGATCGCGCAATAGATAGCCTCATCTTGAATCTAAAGCCCAAAAGTCGCTATTTATTAGAAAAAACATTGCTATCAAAAATCAAAATTACTGATTTGACTGCCCTAGAGTATTTGGCTTGTTTATACGTGGTACAAGAAGATTTGATGTATTCTTTGGCGTGGATTTTAGACCGCTCCTACACCAGATATTGGACTTCAATCATTGAGGACGATCAGCAATTGCGATTGTATTTGAAAAAAGCTTACTTGTTTAGTCGAATTGGAACCGAAGGTATTTGCAATTACTACCTCAATAAATTAGATGCTTCCTCTGACAAAACAAGATTGCGGCTAATGCAGCTATTGGAATTGGAGACGGATAAAGACATTATTTATCAAATAGAAAAAATCCTCGCCAAACGAGAAAAATTACCAACACGGAATTGGAAAGACCTAATGGAAGAAGATTTCGATATTGGTCTATTGAATGCGCCAAAAACGGAAGAACTAGCCGCCATATTTGAACAATTGAACGGCTTAGAGGATAAGCGTATTCAACTAAAAATTATCTTTTACTTGAGTTTGCATCCCGACGTAACACAAACGCCTTATCTTGTAGAATTGCTGCGTGCGGGCATCCTAGAACGCGAAGTCATTTCTTTATTGGAACGCATCTATGCTCACGAATTTCGTTCGACTACCAGTAGTGAAAAAGAACAGTGGCTCAACTATTGGGAGCGCAACCGCTTGACTTATCAGAATTGGGGAACACAGTTTATTGAGATACAAATCAACCGACTGAGTGCCAACGAGAGAATCTCTATTTACGAACTTAATGCCATTACGCAATCGCCTTACTACAAAGCAATTTATCGAAATATTTGCCTTTCAATGCTCCAAAAAGTATATCCAATCAGAAATCTCAGACGACTGAAAATGGATTACAAACTGAAAGTCTCTAAGGAACTAAAGTACATCGCATCCATTGATTTTAAAGATAGGGAATTGTTAGATTTAGTCAGCATTCTGTATATAGATCAAGAGGAGGATTTGTTGGACTTTTATTCCGAGCAAATAGAAAGCTGGAGCAATTTAGAGCGGATTGATTTTTTCATCCGGATCATCAATATGGAATGGTTTCAACACTACATCAATGATAAAGAATTGGATGAAAAATGGTTGGCACAACTCAAAAAAGACCTAAACAAATATTTAGATAACCGTCGTACTTCTGAACAACAAAAAGAAGATGCGGCAATTGCTTTGGCTAGATTGGAAATGATAGATAGAAGCCCCATGGAGCGACTGCGATTGACTTACAAAATGGATGTATCAGAGCCAAAGAAAGCAGCTATTCAAGCAGAAATTCTGAAGACCAGCACCTACCATGATTTGGATACGATTTTGGTAGAATACACAAAACTTAGTCCTGAACTCAACTACAATGTGCTACACGATCATTTTGGCTTGCCCATTTTTGATCTATCCAATTCCAAAAATCGAAATGATATTCTAGACAAGCTAGTGCGTTTTAAGAAAGACACCAGCGGTCTCTATCGCCATTATTTGAGAGACTTTGAAGTCGATTTTGAAGACGAAAGAGGACGCTTGGATTTTGATAAAATCTTTGAACTCTTGAAATACGATGTGGTCTATCCTTTTTCTACCAACGCCATGCCACGCAATTACTACACCAACAGCTTGGTTAAATTACTCGAACTGCATTTCAAAAGGGATTTGGGATTGGGTGCTTATTACAGTACGCGAGAGACTAACACCAAACGATCCCTTAGGGCTTACACTTGGATGCGTTTTCTAGAGCAACAAAAAGCAGTTAAAGCAGAAGATACTGTTCCCAATTCTTTCACTTACTCCTATATTCGTCAGGCTTCTAGCTAAAAATGATCGCCCAAGTCCCAGACTTGGATGTCTCAGACATAGATAAAATTTTAAAAATTCCGATTGTAACGTTTTGCGGTGAAAGAAAAAAGGGCTCTAAATGATTTCATTTGGTGGAGTATCTTTAGAAAGATATCACCAACTATTAAATTTCGTTTGTTTTCGTTTAGAAGGACATCGAGTCCTTCCAAACGAATCAAGGTTTTTAAAAGGTAGAAGCGGCGAAATTCGCCGCTTCTACCTTTTAAAAACCTTGATCAAATCATATGGG
>JBCCRX010000495.1:0-4489 GCA_039201015.1 Bacteroidota bacterium
TACTAAAAGTGGCATCTTTTAGATGTTCTGCAATCAAATTTGCTTTCTCCTTAGGCATTGGGAGAAGACTTTGTAGATATTGTTGTAGCGTCATTTTCTACTTTCAGAGGATGCTTAAAAATGAAGCTAATATAGTAATTTCACTTAGGAGAAAGTAGATGCTGCAAAGCGAGGAAATTTATCTGTGAATTGGAAAAAGAAGTTGGAAGACTAATTAGACCCTCTGATGCGTGAAGTGTTCCTGCTCGGATTATCGCAGTTTCAACCCTGATCGTCGCAGCTTGTAGCTGCCGATGCCTGCTCGCGCACAACGTGAGCTGCTCATTACAAGCTCTAGCTTGTACACGGATAAAAGTTTAGGACTCCTGTCCGTCTTATGCTGTACACAGGGGTAACTACGGACAGGAGTTCTTTTACTTTTATTATCATACAAATTTTACATCCACGCAGTTTACTTATGCTCTGACTTTTCATTTCCTCATCATTTTCCTTTCTCATTTCCCCTGCAAAGAATCCAATATCGGACGGACACTATACACCAGTTGCTCCACATCGTAATGTTCTTCTGAGAAGACATAGGAACGCCCCTTTTTCTCTTCAAAGTAAGCCAAATGCGTCGTATCCAATTGTATAGTCGGCGAAATAATAGAGCTTTGATGCCCTGTGTGCAGATAGACCACTTTTAGTTCTTCATAAGGCACCTCTCCATAGCTGGAAACGACGCGATCTGCATATACTTCCACATCTTTGAGCTGGTTCAGTCGCAAACTCGTACCAAAAATAGAACCAATGGAAATAATTAAAGCGAAGCCCAATAACATCTGTCCCGTCCGTTTTAAATTTAGCCTTTCTTCTTCTACCGCTCTTGCTTTGAGCCAAAAGAAAGCAACTGTCATAATTAGCGTAGCTACAAGGGCAAGAATAAGTTGCAAAGATTCCTTCGAGTGATCTGCTTCAAATATATAAAGTGGTGTATCCATATCTCATTCATTACTTTACAAAACCAAAGCTAATCCTTCAAACCACGTCCTATTTTCTTGATTTTCCCTTCGTGGTTTAGTTTTTTCATCAAGCGATCTAAAATACCATTGATAAAATCTTTGCTTTTTTCAGTGCTATAAAGTTTGGAAATTTCTACGAATTCATTCAGCGTCACTTTGGTAGGAATGGTAGGAAAGTAAAGCAATTCTGCCAAAGCCATTTTTAGAAGCAACATGTCAATAATTGCCACTCGATCTGCATCCCAATTATTGAGAACAGGTTCGATGTAGCCGAGTAGTTCTTTATTATCGTAATAGGTGTAGCGCAAAAGTTCTTCTCCAAATTCGGTGGTCTCAGCGGGTGGCTGGAAAGCATCCAGAAAATTTTCGGCGGCGGGCAAAGCTCGAATCGTTTTTTTTACTGTACCGACTACTAAAGACTTATCATCCACCCAAGCAGAAGAGAAGTCTTCCATAGTATCATTGTAGCGTTCGCTGCCAATGCAAAACTTGAATAGTGCCAACAAAATTTGTTGATGGTGATTGAAATCAGGTTGTTTGAGTTGAAGGTAATTTTTGTATTCTTTCGTTTTGGCAAAGTCTGCGTAAATGGCGCGCGTATCATCTTTATCAATACGCGGTGCGAGTTTGTATTTCCTAATTTTTCGTTCAAAATCTTCGTTGGAGGAAAGCGAATAGCTAAGTTCGTTCTTGGCTAGAATGCTGGTGAAAGAGCGGTCTTCATCGGATTGTAGGTATTTGCTTTTTCGCTTGTCGGCATCCCGACTGGCATATTCTAAAACTCGGCAAAATTGCAATAAATTATATAAGTATAGTTCATAAGATTGATCTACACTTTTACGATAGGAGCGAAGGAGCTTATTGTGATCCAACCCCTTATTTCTATTGCTCATATAGAGCAATTGCATCACTTTGATGCGAACATTTCTTCTACTTAACACGGAGAATGCCTGCTTTTGGTTTGTAATTTTGATTTTCAGCGGTAAAGGACAAATAAATCGCTCACTAGAGGATTTTTCAAAATTGGAGAATAAGAAATGTCATTTTTGCCTTTAAGATATAAAGATATGTTCGGCATTTGAGTAGAAAAAATGACATTTCTAAGCTCTGGTATTTAGATATCTCCTAGTGAAAATAAATTGCTTTTAAACCACTGAATCAATGCAAATAACTACTATTTCTTATAAAAGAAGGGAGATTTGCAAGATAATTTTGCAAATCTCCCTTTTAATTTTTGCTTCCCTGAAAAATTACTGCACAACCAACTGATTTTCAGCGAGCTTCTTGATCTCTGAAAAGCTCGGCAGCTTCTTATAATGCCATTTATCCAAGATCGTTCCATTCTTCCAAAGTACAACGCCTGGATTGGATCGAACAATCGTTTTCAGTAAAATATCATCGGCTTTGTAGAACGGATAGGCACTTTGTGTGGCATGACGGAAGTCTTCTACGGCTTGTGTGCCATAAGGCTTAGTGACTGCATAAATATTCCATCCTGCTTGTTCGGCTTCCATCAAAACGGGATTCACTACTTCCTTCCAAGCCTTGATGTATTGCTCATCCCAAGTGTAAATTTCTTTGGTCACAGGACGTTCCACGACTTTGTCCAGACGTCTCACTAATTCAATAGTATCACCTACAGAAAGTGTATCTATGACGTAAGAAGAATCGCGACGAACAAAGGTTTCCGTCTGCGTATCGGCGATGTAAAACTTATTCGCAACGACCATCAGACTGTAATTCGGATCACTCAAAATGTCATCTGTGATTTCGTAGCCATCTGGATGTTCTATTGCGAAATCACTGATTTTGGTCGGCTCAATTTCGGGTGTAGAGCGCAACTGTTCATAGTCCCATTCTTCCTTATCGTAGTTTTTGTATTGCTTCAAATATTCGTCCATCATCAACTCTACTTTTTCCCCCGACTGTTTGTTCGTCAAAGTGTAACCGATGACTTTCACGGCAGTCGCTTCTTCTTCGTAAGCTTTTTGTTCTGCTACATTCACGCCTTTCTTGAATGGACGAAAATCGGTATGCGGCAAATCCCAAACATAATTGCTCAAAGTATAAATGACCAATCCAATCGTAGAAACGCCCAAGATCAGTCCACGTCCAGTTGGCTTAAACCATTGGTGCATCTGATTCCAAAAGAAGAGAAACAAAATAGCAGGGATCAGCAGAAAAATATCTTTGAAAAAAGAGGTTTTGGGTTTCAATTTCAAAAAGTCGCCAAAGCAACCACAATCGGTTACTTTCATGTTGCTTTCTTTGTAAACCGACCAAGAATTAAAATTGAAAAAATGGGGCGTAATGGTGTCTTTCGCTACTAGATGCTCTTGACTAGCAAAATCGCTGAGAAAAACTTTCTGTACATTGCCCTCTGTGTCTTCCGCTAGGACGATTTCTTCGCCTGGCACATAACCCGTCAAATAAGTAAAACCTGTCAAAAAAGTAAAAAAGACCACCAATAAAAAGAACGCCCAACTCGTAAATTTTCGAGCTGCGCCGATCAATAGCATAATTCCCAATACAATTTCAAATACGATGACAACCACTGAAAAGGTGATCGCGTATTCGGAAAGTAGCGGAAAAAGTGGTGCGAGGAAGGAAAGCCAAGTATTACTGAAAGTTGATTCAAATTCAGCGAAATACTGCTCCATTTTGTAAGCCGTACCGAGCGCGTCCATGGCTTTTACAAAACCGGAGAACACGAACAATGCACCACAAAAGTTTTGTAAATAGCTGATCAGCAAATTCTTGTTTCGGCTCTTTGACAAAGCTGCTACCAGAACCGTCAGAACCAATGCCGCTATCGCAACGCCTATTGTTAATTTTGTTAATGTCATTTATAATTTCTGTTTAGAACTGCATCATGTGAAGATACATTGCTTCTATGATTTTTTCTGATATGCTTCGATTATTTCTTGAACCTTTTTTTCCGTAATCTTCAATGCAGCGGCTATTTTATCAACTGAAACGCCAATTTCATGAAATCCAATAACGGCTTCTTGCTCTTTCGCATCTAATCCTTCTTCTAGTCCCCTATTAAATTCTTCAAGCAAAATCTTAGCATCTTCCACTTTAGTATGCTGTTCGCTCGCTATATTTCTCAGGCGTTTCAAGTATATTTTATATTCTACCTGCTCTTCTTCAGATAGATTCATTTTATCCAGCTTCTCCTTTGCTTTCAATAATCCTTTTGCAGAAAAATCTTCTTTAATTTCCGCATTTTTCAAAAAGTATATCCACTCATCCAATTTATCCTGTATCAATCCCCGAAACTGATCTACTTTTATAATCCAATATTCTGGATAAATTTGATAGACTTCGTTCACAGAATAAATAGTGATTTGTTTTTCTGCCAATTGTAAAATATCATCTTCGTGTATGCCCTTGAATTGCGTCAATCCACGATAAACGTAGTCTTTGCCTTGACCCAAATCAAAATAAGCAATGGTTACGGAAATGACTTTTTTGACTTTCGCATA
>JBCCRX010000496.1:0-4461 GCA_039201015.1 Bacteroidota bacterium
GGAATTATCAAAATCGACCTAATTTCTTTTAGTGAAAAAAGTGCCAAAAAGGCGTTAAAAACAAAATACTGTATGAGCCAAAACAAGGTGCTAATCAGAGCTGAAGCTTGGCCCAGCCCGTGAATAAAAGCTTGAAAAACAATACTTAGGGCGAGTTTACTTTGTTTAGTCTTTTTGGTGCTTTTGTAACGTTAAGAAAGAAATTCAGTCTTGGCTTTTTTGGTGCTTTTTGTGCTAAGACAAAAAGAACATGTTATTTCCTGAAATCGTACAGCTAGATCACAAAAATTTTCAAAAAACCAAAAAATTTAACGCGATTAGCAGGAAATCTTAAGTTTAGACAAGTTTTTATTAAGTAAACATATCAAATTATGAAGAATAAAAAACTGCCAGTCACTGTACTGAGTGGCTTTCTGGGTGCAGGAAAAACCACGCTGCTCAATCATATTTTGCATAATAAGGAAGGACTGAAAGTAGCCGTCATTGTTAATGATATGAGTGAAGTGAATGTAGATGCGGAGTTGGTGAAAAGCGAAAATGTGCTTTCGCGCACGGAAGAAAAGTTGGTAGAAATGAGCAATGGCTGCATTTGCTGCACTTTGCGAGAAGATTTAATGATAGAAGTAGAGCGATTGGCAAAAGAAAACCGCTTTGATTATCTGTTGATTGAGAGTACGGGCATTAGTGAACCTATTCCTGTGGCACAGACCTTCAGTTTTATAGATGAAGACAATGGCATTGACTTATCCAAATGGAGCTACGTGGATACGATGGTGACCGTAGTGGATGCGCTCAATTTTTTCAAAGATTTCGGAAGTCCTGAAACACTAATGGATAGAAATTTGACGGATATGGAAGGGGACTTTCGTACCATCGTCAATCTACTAACCGACCAAATTGAGTTTGCTAATGTGATTATTATCAATAAAGCAGATTTAGCGGATGAAAAGACAATTGGTATCCTGAAAGCTGCCATTCATAAGCTCAATCCTACTGCTAAAATTCTCACTTCTACTTTTAGTAAAGTGCCCCCCAGAGAGATTCTCAATACTGGCTTGTTTGACTTTGAAGAAGCAGCGCAAAGTGCGGATTGGATAGAAGAACTCAATAAAGAGGAACACACTCCAGAAACAGAGGAATACGGTATCAGTAGCTTCGTCTATCGCAGCCGAAAACCTTTTCATCCTGATCGTTTTTGGGGCTACGTACAGCAGCTTTTTCCCGCTACAATCATTCGTAGTAAAGGGCTTTTTTGGTTAGCTTCGCGTCCTGAACAAGCCCTGATTTGGGGTCAAGCAGGAAGTTCTTTAAGAGCAGAAAGCGCAGGTGTTTGGTGGTCTAGTATGCCCTATTATCAGCGAACTCGCTATATGTCATTTATAGAAAATCAAAAAGAAATCGAGTCAGATTGGAGTGAACAATTTGGCGATCGCAAAAATGAGATTGTTATTATTGGTCAAGATATGGATGAACAAGCCATTCGAAGAGAGTTGGAGGAGTGCCTCTTAACGGAGGAAGAACTCCATACCGAAGATTGGGAAAATGGTTATGCAGATGAGTGGCCCGTTCATAGAGCTTATGCGCTGCAAGAGAATTAAGTGAACAGAAAAAACGTATTGACACCAATTTACTGAAAATTCACGAGGTGAGCTTTGAGCGCATCTTAAAACGTCGCTTTTGATGACGAGCATTAGTCTAAGGCTGATTGCTTGTCATCTGCTTTTCTTATTGCCTAGATCAATCGTTTATAAAGCTATTTTTAGAGTAAGTAGGCGGACAATTTTAAGTCACGTTTAGCGCGCCATCGCCTCATGCCTCACGCCTAAGGCGGACACGGTAAGGCGGACACAGTTCGGCTCGGCGCGCAGAGGAGGTTTGGAGGGCAGATAAAATATAAGATGTTGTAAAACAACATCTTATATTTTGTCTGCCCTCCAAGACCACCACGAGGCAGCGAGCGCTGCAAGCGCGATGCTGCCGAGTTGAATAGCTGGATTAATTTTGTGTAAGTACTTAAGTAGGTTTACCTAATTATCTGGGCAATAAACTTGTGTAAAGTGTTCATTATAAACAATTTAAACAAATAAACAGCTTAAACAAATAGGTAGAAGTACTTACGCAAAACACCAAATTGCAAACGGCACAAAGTGCTACTTGTTTACAAATCGTCGGCTTCGACAGCCACTCTAATTCAAAACACGGCAGCTTTGAAAAGCTAGTAGATTTCTCGCACCAAAACATACTAGGGCGTGACATCAGTTTGTAATAAACTTGATGCGTTACTGATAACAATGAGTTATGAAGGGAAACTGGATGTAATTTGTCAGATTTCAAAAATTTGACAAATTTATCTTTTCACAAAAGTCTGATTATCAGCTATTTGAATTTTCAATAAAAATTACAAATGCATCAACTCCAATAAACTCGCCAACTGCTTTTCAATAAGAAAGTAAACAATGAAAATATTTTCTATTCTATTGTTTTTCTCATTACCTTTTTCTCACTTTGAGCAAGTGAACCAGCAAATCACAGATGCTAGAGACGGCAACACTTACGATACGATTCACATAGGAAATCTGATTTGGTTTCAAGAGGATTTGAGATATGTCAGCGAAAAATCATATTGCGCTACCGAGAAAAATAAAGAGGAAGTTTGCAGCCGTTCCAATTATTATGCTAGAGAAGAAGCGGCATCCGTTTGTCCAGAAGGCTGGAGGCTTCCGACTTGGCAGGAATGGGAAGCAGTTGTTAATCAGATGATAGAAAGCAGTGAAGCTAGTGTGGTGAAAGACAGTGCTTTTTTTGAAGATCGTTCTATGCTGGTTCAACTAAAAGGATTAGATATTAATGCAGCAAGTCAGTTGAAGTTTGATCTGAATAAAGGCTGGGTGGAAGGAAAGCGGATACGCCAAAATGGCTCTTATACGCTTTGGATCAACAATACTGCTTATGACCACAATCGCTTTCACCTGCATTTGGGTGCGACAAGTTTTGTGGGGCATCATCATGAGCACCATGTTGTAGATAAAGTTAGAAAAGTGAGGCGATTTTGCGTGCGTTGTGTGAAGGAAAAAGAGGAATGAATCACTTATTGCACGCGTCTTCCTTTCCATTCATACTGCTTCACCAGATTAGCAGCAAACCCAATAAAAACAATGTATAGAATGTGCATAAAAAAAGAGGAGACAAAAGACTTCATTAAATCTTGGCGTTGAAAAAAGCGGCTCATTTTGGAGAGAAAAATATAGTCCATCATTGCTTTGGTAAACAGAGAAGAAATCAATATAAAAATGATTTGCCAATGCCAAAATAGGCTCAATACCGCGCTCAATAAAATATTGCAGCAGAAAAAGAAAACCATAGCTAGAATTAGCGTCACCAATTTTTCGGGATAGCTCGCTGATTTGGTAGCCCATCGAAGACGTTGCTGATAAAAAGCAGCGAGGTTTGGTTTTGCTTTGGTGAAGGTAGTAGCTTCTTTATTTTTGAGATAAACGATGCCCTCTGGATATTCTTGCGCCATTTTTTGCATCAATAGCATATCGTCTCCTGACGCCATTTGATTGATGTCTTCAAATCCATTGACGGCATGAAAAGCGGCTTTGGTGTACGCCAAATTTGCACCATTGCACATCCGCATGAATTTGCGCTGAATGCCTCCACCCGCAATGCCCATCATGCCTATAAAATCTAAAGACTGAAAGCGTTCCAACGCATTGCTTTCTTCATAAAAATTAACGGGCGCAGCGATGAATTGGCAGTCTTTTTCTTGATAAATCGAAACAATGAATTTCAACCAATTTGGCTGCACTATACAATCGGCATCTGTGGTCACGATCAACTCTCCTTTCGCTTGAGCAATACCGATTTCTATGGCTTTTTTCTTATAAGATTGCGTTTCACCCTCCATTACGAAATCGGCTAATTTTAAAAGACGCACATTTTTAGCGGGAAAATTTTCTACTAAAGTAGCGGTTTCATCTTCCGAATAATCATCCAACACCAGTACTTCCCAAAGTTCCGTCGGATAATTTTGCTTGGCAATGGAACGCAGACCAGCAAGGATATTTTCAGCTTCATTTCTGGCAGGAATCAAGATACTTAGCTTCGTTTGTGCTTTAAAATCAGTAGGTACTTTCCAGCTCGGCAACTCCCGCCAAGCAAGAATATATTGCCGCATGAGGAGTATGTAGCAGAGCAAAAGCAGTAAAGAAATACAACTGTATATAGTTATGAATAGCAAAATTGATTGCTTTTATTAAAAATTATTCTATGTGTCTTAGTTACCAAGGTCTGAGTTCAATCATAAATTAGCCTCACGCCTCACGCCTCACGCCTCACGCCTCACGCCTCACGCCTCACGCGGACACGGTGAGGCAGACAAGGTTTACATTTTTTAGTGTTCGATTTTTTTTGAAAGCATATATTTTACAGGTTCTGAATGATTTCATTTGGTCAGCA
>JBCCRX010000497.1:0-4434 GCA_039201015.1 Bacteroidota bacterium
CGAGCTTCAAAAAACCTATCTGCCGCCGTCGAAGACAGCGGCGAAAAAGGGGTGAGGGAGAAAAAAGGTTTTTCTAAAACCCTTTTTTCTACCTCAAACTCCCCTATTTAAAATACAAAGAAACTTAGTTTACACGGTACTTACTACAGTATAAACTAAGTTTCTTTGTATTTTAGATAGGGGAGCTTGAGGAAAGCAAAAGGGTTTTAGAAAAACGCTCTTTTCTTATTCACCGCCGTCTTCGACGGTGGCAGATGGTTTTTTTTGAAGCTCGAAATGCTAAGGAATTTCTCGCTTCTAAAAATTAACAAAAACTTAGTTTACACGGTATTAGTGCCTCCACAAAGAAATAAACTATGTTTCTAAAAAGAGCAAAAGAAGGAGAAAATGATCTTTGGCGGTACGTCATCACGATCTTCGTATTGATTTTTGCGGCTACTTTGGGTGGCTTGCCTTTGGTCGCTGTGATGACGATAAATGGTGCGAAAGCAGGCAAAGACCCAGTAGATTTGCAAAAAATGCTAGCAGAAGGAAACTACGAGGCTTTGGAAATGTCTTCCAATACCTTTCTCTTTTTCCTACTTTTACAGTTTGTTTTTGTCTTTTTTGCGCTTTGGCTTATGGTGCGTACTTTGCACAAAAAGTCTTTTACGGCTATTACGACGGCTCGCTCTAAGGTAGATTGGAGTAGAGTTTGGTTTGGCTTTGGGCTTTGGGCAGCTTTTCTTGCTTCGGCAGAAACTGTTAGCTATTTTCTTGATCCCGAAAATTATATCTGGCAGCTTGACCTAAAAGCTTTTTTGCCCCTCTTGGCCATCGCTCTTCTTATTTTACCGATTCAGACTTCAGCGGAGGAACTAGTCACACGCGGTTATTTAATGCAAGGCATTAGTCTGATTGTTGAATATCGCTGGATTCCTTTGCTTGTAACTTCGCTCCTTTTTGGTCTGCTGCACATCTCTAATCCAGAGGTTGCGAAATACGGATTTTGGGTAACGATGCCTGGCTACATCGGCATTGGTGTAGCGTTAGCAATTATGACTTTAATGGATGATGGCTTGGAATTAGCCCTAGGTGTTCATGCCGCCAATAATATCTTTGGTGCGCTCTTTGTCACCTTCGAAGGCTCTGTTTTGTCAACGCCTGCTTTATTTAAAGTTTTGGAAATCAATCCATTAATAGGAACTATTTTTACGCTGATTTTCAGCGCGGTCTTCATTGTCATTTCTGCTCGAAAGTACGGCTGGAAGGACTGGACAAAAGTCTATGGAAAAATAGAACGTGCGCAAAGGGAAGTGGAAAAAGCGGAGTGGCAAGCTTGAAAAATAAGAGCTTAAATGACTTCAAATGGTCATATATTCTTAGAGGAATTAGCACTTCGGACAACTTCCTCTGTGTTTTGTCTTTTCTATTACACAAAAATACAGGGAAGGTCTTTTTAAATTTTGTATAGCCTACTCCTAGGGTGATGTAGATTGACTAAATCTTTGAGATTTAGCAAATCAATAGAAGCGATTTGCTAAATTTTTAGAATTTAGTCAATCTAGTCTGTGATATTTTGATAACCTGTCTATCTCAGGCTAGTGTGTACATACCTGACAGAAGTTGACGGTCGAACACAATCACATTTCTCGCGTAGAAAAATACGGTGCGGCATCTCTATGCGTTATGAGTAGTAAATCCCAAAAAAAGCAGCTACAAACTATAACAAACATGCTTGTTTCAATCAGGTCAATAAAAACACTAGACCCATGTGCAAACTTTATCTACTTTGTCTCTCATTTTTTCCTATCTTTTTATATGCTCAAAATTGGACGTTTGAGCACGTAGATTTTGGCGCAAAACCTGCCATTGCAATAGACAAAAAAGACCGACCGCACATTGCTTATCTACTAGAAGATACGCCAGGTTTTCTCAAGAATGCAATTCTGCAAGATACTGGTTTTCAGATCACTTTGATTGATCAGGCTTATTATTATGGGCCGCTAGCCATTGCTATGGACAGCAAAGGTCGTCCTGCAATTGCATTGCATCACCACGACGATGAAGATGAGTACATTTACCGTTGGGATGGCGCGTTTTGGGAAGCACTTCCCGTAGCGAGTGAAGGACACGATGGCTGGGATAATGCTATCGCTTTCGATAGCCAAAACAACATCCATACTAGTTCCATTGATCCTGCCCAGTTTGGTAGTGGTGAAGGTGTGGAATATGCTTATTTCGATGGCAATGTTTGGACGAAAGAAAGCATACAAGCAGGTCCAGCACAATATGAGTTTTCGACTTGCATTCAAGTAGATCAAAGTGATGTGCCGCATCTGGTTTTCTACGACGATATTGGAGATAATTTGGTCTATGCCAATCGCACTTCAGGCGCGTGGGAAAATCAAACCATTGCCAACAAAGGCGGTATGTTTGCTTCTTTGGTGTTAGATGAAAGTAATCTGCCACACATTAGTTATTACGAGCAAATAGAAGGCGACATTGGATGTATTCACTATACCTATTTTGATGGGGAAAATTGGCAAGATGAAGTCATGGATACCCTCTATCATGTCCCAATTGCTTTTACGGGAGCTAGAAATTTAACAGCATTGGCGAAAGACGTGAAAGGGAAATTACATCTAGCATACAGTGACCGAAAAGTTCTGAAATACGCGACTTTAGAAGCCTCATTTTGGCAAGTTGAGGAACTATTGAACTATACGAAAAGCGATACCATTTTGGGCGCGCAAACAGCTTTAGCGATAGACAGCCGCAGTAATCCACACATCACCTATTTTGAATTATTGGATAAATCGCCCGTTTCAGGAAATATCATGTATGCTCGACCAAGCATCGTGAGTAGTATAACACCTCCCGTTCAAGGGGAACTACAAATCGAACTCTCACCCAATCCTGCGAAAGAGCAAATTCTAGTTACAATTAATGCTATCCCTAGCAAGGGTTTGACTGCCAGCCTATTAGATCATAAGGGACAATTGATTCGAGTAAGTAAAATGTCGGAAAAAGGCAGTATAGCATGGTCATTAACGCAATTAGCAAGTGGCGTTTATATTGTACAAATTAGTGACGGTAAGCAAGTTTGGAGTGGTCAATTTTTAAAGCAGTGATTGGTCTTTTCTTCTTATATTTCAGTAGTGTTGGCTTAAGCTCAAGCCAAATGACCAACTCAAATCACTTTAGAAAACTGCCCCATCAAGCGTACATCATTTTCAAACAGATAGCGAATATCGTTGATGTTGTATTTTTGCATGGCAGTTCTTTCAATACCAATTCCAAAAGCAAAACCGCTGTATTTCTTGCTATCAATGCCACAGTTGTCCAGCACATTTGGATCAACAATACCACAGCCCAATACTTCCAGCCAACCTGTTCCTTTGGTTAAGCGATAGGCTTCAGGCGTATCCGTCCCCATCCAAACGTCCATTTCTGCACTCGGCTCGGTGAAAGGAAAATAAGAAGGTCGCAGGCGAATTTTGGTTTGCTCGCCGTACATTTCTTTTGCAAAATAGAGCAGTGTTTGTTTCATGTCCGCAAAAGAAACGCCTTCATCAACATAGAGACCCTCTACCTGATGAAATTGGCAGTGTGATCGGGCAGAAATGGTCTCATTTCTATAAACTCGACCAGGTGCGATGATACGAATGGGCGGTTTTTGAGTGGTCATCACGCGCGCCTGCACGGAAGAAGTATGCGTTCGAAGTAGCATCCCTTCTACATCTCGGACATAAAAAGTATCTTGCATATCGCGCGCAGGATGATCTTCTGGTGTATTCATAGCAGTAAAGTTGTACCAATCCTCTTCGATTTCGCGCTCTTCCGCTACTGTGAAACCAATGCGAGCAAAAATTTCGATGAAGCGATTCATAACGATAGCAATTGGATGCCTAGCTCCCAGCGGAATCGGCTCTGCGGGCGCAGTCAAATCTAAATGATTCGCGTTAGCTTGGTCGGCGGCAGATTCGATAGCCATTTGTAAGCTTTTGAATTTTTCAGTAGCTATTTCTTTTGCTTGATTGATCAATTGCCCAAAAGCTCGTTTTTGTTCATTTGGGATATTGCGAATCTCTGCCATTAAGGGTTTTATAATGTTCTTTGTTCCTAAAAACTGAATGCGAAAGTGCTCTAATTCTTCTGGAGTTTGAACTTGTGCATTTTGCATTTCTCTTATTACTGCTTCTACTTTCTTGAATGCTTCTGTTGCCATTTTTCTGTAAGATATTTATGGGTCTTCGGCTATTTTTGTAGGAAATGGAGAAAGTACTTTTTTCACTTCCCACTAGAAAGGGGAGGCTCTAAATGATTTCATTTGGTCGAGTATCTTTAGAAAGATATCGCCAACTATTAAATTTCGTTTGTTTTCGTTTAGAAGGACGTCAGCCTCACGCCTAAGGCGGACACGGTGAGGCGGACAGGTCGAGTCCTTCCAAA
>JBCCRX010000498.1:0-4418 GCA_039201015.1 Bacteroidota bacterium
AAAGGGTTTTAGAAAAACCTTTTTTCTCCCTCACCCCTTTTTCGCCGCTGTCTTCGACGGCGGCAGATAGGTTTTTTGAAGCTCGAAATTCTAAGGAATTTCTCGCTTTTCAAAATTAAAACAAACTTAATTTACAGTGTAGTAAGTGTACACGCAAGTTAAAAAAATCTATGGAAGGGAAGTGTTTTCCTATTCAAAATGCGCATAATTCATCAAATAGACTAGCTTATGGAAGAACAATTAAAACGCTGGCGACTAGTACTAGGTAAGAAGGCAGACACGCAGCAAGAAAGCGAACTAACACAAGAAGAAAAAGGCATCGACGACACTTTAGATGCGCTCTACGATAGTGAAAGAAAAGGTGGTCTCGGAGCATCTTCTCCGAACGTACATCGCTGGCTAGGTGACATTCAGCAGTACTTTTCCACTTCTGTGGTACAGGTGCTACAAAAAGATGCGATTGATCGTTTGGGCATAGAAGAACTCTTGCGTGCACCCGAATTGGTAGAACAATTGGAAGTGAATGTGAATCTAGCCAGTACGCTAGTGGCACTAAAAGAATTGATTCCGCAGCAAAGCAAGGAAAGTGCCAGAAAATTAGTGGAAAAAGTGGTACGAGAACTGGAAAAAAAGCTACAAAACCCCATGCGAGAAGCAGTGGAAGGGGCACTGCATCGTGCTACGCGAAATAGAAGACCAAAATGGAATGAAATTGATTGGAATAGGACGATTAAAGCGAACCTAAAGCATTACCAAAGCGACCACAAAAGTATTATTCCTGAACTGTTGCTGGGTTATGGTCGAAAAGGGCAGTCATTAAAGCACGTCATTTTACTTTCTGACCAAAGTGCTTCTATGGCGAGTTCAGTGGTTTATGCCAGTGTCTTCGGGGCAATTTTGGCTTCTTTGCGCTCCATCAAAACGCATTTTGTAGCTTTTGACACCGAAGTAGTCAACCTGACTGAATACATAAAAGACCCTGTCGATCTATTATTTGGAACGCAACTGGGTGGCGGCACAGATATTGGAAAAGCTTTGGCTTACAGCAAACGATTGATTGAATACCCCAGCGACAGTATTCTCGTATTGATTAGCGATTTATACGAAGGTGGTAATATTGCTTTGACTTATGAAATTCTTCAAGCATTGCAAAATATAGGTGTAACGATCATCTGTTTGCTTGCCCTCAACGACGAAGGTGCGCCTTCCTACGACCGACAAGTCGCGCATATCTTAATCAATCAAGGTATTCCTGCTTTTGCTTGCACGCCCGATCGCTTTCCAGAGTTGATGTCCGCCGCCATCAAAAAAGAAGATTTATCCAATTTCCAGTAGAATTTCCTTGAGCCACTACTAATTTTCTGCTCCCCACTTGCAATTTTTTTGCGGAAAAACTATCTTTACGCTCCCAAAAATAATGGCGCGGTAGCTCAGCTGGTTAGAGCGCAGGATTCATAATCCTGAGGTCGGGAGTTCAAGTCTCCCCCACGCTACATTGATTATCAGCATTTAAGCCGAATTTTTAATTCGGCTTTTTTGTTTTTGTAGAACAAATCGCCTTTTTACGACTTTAAGCTGTTTGCTGCTAGCAATACAATCTATTAAACCACTATTTTTTCTCGACCAACTACTTTTTGGTCTGCCCAAATTTCTGCTAAGTAAATACCTCTAGAAAAATTAAGTAGGTTTACCTAATTATTTAGGCAATAAACTTGTGTAAAGTGTTCATTATAAACAATTTAAACAAATAAACAGCTTAAACAAATAGGTAGAAGTACTTACTCAAATCGAAGGTATTGATTCCTTGAAATGTTTTTAATATTTAGCCGCTGAAATTGTAGAAATGAACCTCTAAAGCATCTTGAGGGAAGAAGAAAGTATTTTGGTGGAGGAAGGGGATGCCATTGAATCATGCCGAACGAGCAGGAGGATAATTAAAAAACAAAATCACTCAAATATGAAATTCAGTTCCATTCCTTTACTTTTGCTACTTCTAATCGCTTGTCAGACAAAAGAAAATGATAGCATGGCATCGGAAGCAATAAAAAAAACGGATAATCCCGTCCTAAAAGTCATTTATCCAGAGACAGAAACGGTAGATCAGGAGGATGATTACTTTGGTACAAAAATAGCAGACCCTTATCGCTGGTTGGAAGATGATCGCTCGTCGGAAACTGAGGCTTGGGTGAAAGAGCAAAACAAAGTGACTTCAGGCTATTTGGAACAAATTACTTATCGAGAAGCCATTGAAGATCGCTACGAAGAACTCTTCGATTATCCCAAATTGTCTTCTCCTTTCAAAGCAGGCGATTATTATTTTTTCTACAAAAAAGAAGGCTTACAAAACCAATACGTCATCTATCGCCAAAAGGGATTAGAGGGAGAAGCAGAAGTCTTCATTGATCCCAATACCATGAATGAAGAAGGGACGAGTTCCATTGCTTTGATTGGTTTTTCGGAGGATAATAAATACGTGACTTATAGTCGCTCCGATGCGGGTTCGGATTGGTCGAATTTGTATGTGATGAACGTAGAAACCAAAGAGCAATTATCGGATCGTTTGGAGTGGGTGAAATTTTCGGGAGCATCTTGGTATCAAGACGGTTTCTTCTACAGCCGCTATCCCAAACCCGAAGGTTCTGCGCTTTCTACCAACAACCAACTTCACAGCGTTTATTACCACAAGTTAGGTACAGATCAAAACGAAGATGAACTGATCTATCGCGATGAAAAAAATCCAAATTACTATCATTTCACAACCATTTCAGAGGATAAAGAATACCTGATTTTGTACGTGCAGCCTGGCACAGACGGCTTTGCGACTTATTATAAAAAACTAGATACGGATAATGACTTTAGGCTGCTGTTCGAAGGTTTTAGCAATAAGAGTAGCATTGTACACCATTTGGGAGAAGGAAAAATGTTAGTACGCACTGATATAGATGCACCAAAGTATCGTTTGATAGAAGTGGATGTGAACAATCCAGATCAGAACAATTGGAAGGACATCATTCCAGAAAGTGAAGATTTGTTACAGAGTGTAAGTACAGGCGGCGGACAATTGTTTGCAAATTATTTAAAAGATGCTACGGATCGTTATTATCGCTTGAATTACGACGGCAGCAATAAACAAGAAATTAATCTGCCTGGCTTGGGAAGTGCGGGTGGTTTCGGCGGTAAAGAAGAAGATCAAACGCTCTTTTATAGCTTTACTTCTTTCACCAATCCACCGACGATCTTCAAATACGATGTAGCAAGCGGCAAAAGCGAGGCTTTCTACCAGACCGAAATGAAATTTAATCCCGAAGACTATGTAGAGAAGCAAATATTCTACACCAGCAAAGACGGTACGAAGATTCCGATGTTTATCGTCCACAAAAAAGGTCTAGAGTTGGACGGCGACAATCCCACCTATCTTTATGCTTATGGCGGTTTCAATGTAAGTTTATCGCCCTCTTTCAGTTCTTCTAATCTGATTTTACTAGAAAATGGAGGCGTTTATGCCATGGCAAATCTACGCGGTGGCGGTGAATACGGCGAAGAATGGCATAAAGCGGGGATGCTGCTCAATAAGCAAAATGTGTTCGATGATTTCATCGCTGCTGGCGAGTATTTAATTGCAGAAAAATACACCAACAAAGAAAAATTAGCAGTAGCAGGCGGCTCAAATGGTGGACTCCTAGTAGGTGCAGTGATGACCCAACGTCCTGATCTCTTTGCAGTGGCTTTCCCAGCAGTAGGCGTCATGGATATGCTACGCTATCACAAATTCACAGTTGGCAAAGGTTGGATTCCAGAATATGGTAGTTCGGAAGCCAGTGAAGAAGATTTCCGGAATTTGCGCGCCTATTCTCCACTGCACAATCTAAAAGAAAATGTAGCTTATCCTGCCACTATGGTAACAACTGCCGATCACGATGATCGCGTTGTTCCTGCGCACTCTTTCAAATTTGCGGCGCAGTTGCAAAAATCGCATCGCGGAGAAAATCCCGTTCTGATTCGTATAGAAACCGACGCGGGACACGGTGCGGGTAAACCCACTGCCAAAATCATAGAAGAACAAGCCGATAAATGGGCATTTTTCTTTTACAATACCAATTCGCCTGTGAAGTATATAGAGGGCTGAAAAGCCACCGAATCTATTTTATGAAAGATATTAGGCGTGTACGAGAAGTCTTAAGCTATGATCAAAATAAGTCTCAGGAACGCTCTTGAAATCGCTCAACAAGTATGCCCCAAAGGTGTTTCCGTCCGAAGCGATTTACGGAACATACTTGTTGAGTGATTTTCTGACATTGACTTAGTACAGTGTAAACTAAGTTTCTTTGTATTTTAAATAGGGGAGTTTGAGGGAGAAAAAAGGGTTTTGCTAAAACCCTTTTTTCTCCCTCACCCCTTTTTCGCCGCCGTCGAAGACG
>JBCCRX010000499.1:0-4397 GCA_039201015.1 Bacteroidota bacterium
ACCCAAATTTTTAGGAATTATCGCGAACTAATACAAGGCGCGAAGAGGGAAGATAGCCCGTGTTACCTGACCGATGAGCAAGGCAGTAGTAGTTTGGGAGAAAATTAAAAATGGGTAGGTTATTTTTTACATGTTCCCTTAAGCCTAGACGGCAAAAGAACAAGTCAAAATCGAAAGCTTATTCTCTAACCCTTACTAAATCAAACTTCTCTATCCAGCAACATCTCTGCCAATTCGATAAGTGCTTGTTTGCGATCTTTTACCGCTTCCACAGCTTCCAAATGCTTGAAAGCAGTTGCCTGAAATTCATTTTTTAAGCTTTTCGTTAAATATGGAACATTCAACTCTTTTAGAATAGCCGTCACCCGTGATATCTTAGTGTGTTCCTCACTACTCAGGTCTTTCATCCAAGTCATTAGTTCGGTCTTAAAACCATCAGGGGCAATTTCTAATGCTTTTAGGATGAGAAAAGTTTTTTTATTCTTAGCTATATCACCCCCCACTTTTTTTCCAAACTTTTTGGGATCCCCGAAAGTATCCAAATAATCGTCTTGCAGTTGAAAAGCAATACCGATATTGCGCCCAAATTGGTATAGATGTTCAGCATCTGTCCCTTTTGCACCTGCTGCTAATGCGCCAATTTTCATAGCTGCTGCTAATAAAACGGACGTTTTTAATTCAATCATCCGTAAGTATTGCCCTATACTTACATCCTGCTGTGTTTCAAAATCCACGTCATATTGCTGTCCTTCACACACTTCTATGGCGGTCTTATTAAAGGTTTTGATAATCGCAGGAATTTGTGCTTTGTTTTCCAGTTGTAGCAGATACTCATAAGCATAGACCAGCATGACATCACCCGATAAAATACTGGTATTCAAATCCCATTTTTCGTGTACGGTCGGCTTCCCACGGCGCAAGGGTGCATCATCGATCACATCGTCGTGTACTAAAGTGAAGTTGTGGAAAATTTCTATAGCGTAAGCAGCAGGAAGTGCTGCCTTGAAGTCCTCTTTGAATACTTGATAAGCCATAAGCAAAGCGATCGGACGCATCCGCTTTCCTCCCAATTTTAGTATGTAATTCACTGGCTCATACAGCCCCAACGGCTCTTTCTGGAAAGCGTGTGCCGCTAAATATTCCAAAAAACTGTTCTGGTATTTTTTGATTTGCTCCATTCTCAATTGTATTCATTGAGCGGGCAAGCTAAGGAAAGTTTTAAGAGCGAGTGCGTATTGTAGCGAAAGTTTGGAATGAAAAAATGAAAATCTCTGATTGTAATGTTCTGCGATGAAAGAAAAAAGTCTCCCGCGCCTTCGGCGCGAAAATCCTTTTGGAGGGAGAGATGCGTCAGCAGCGAAGTATATAGAATTTCAACACTTATGAAACGCTATTGCAGCATTTACTAAGCACCGCATTCCGTTATAATCAGGAAAATTTGAGCATCTTATGGGAACGTACTTACAACTATTTAGGTTATTGTAACATCTTTGCTATTGTATTCGTCTATAATATACTGGTATTAGTCGTTAGCTTAAGCAGCGCAAGCAAAAATACTTTAACTTGCTGTTAATATTTTTTCGATCTGTCTAATTTAAAAACTGCACTCAAATGAAGAAGAGAAACACCCGTTCTACCCTCCTTGTTTTATTGGTTTGTGCCAGTATATCTTCCGCAGTTTATCTAAGTCTTGTCTCTTCCGAGACGGACAATACACAGCCTCCTAATGTGGAAATGCCTGTGGAAGAATTTGACGAGAAAGGAAATAAATCCTTACCCGATGTCAATTTGTTGAAGAAAGTCCTTGGTATAGGGCATAAGATACTTTCCACCACTCGGCAATGAGCAAATGAATGCTCTTAGCAGTTCAGTTCATGTCTTTGCCTCTACCATTCGATACTGATCTGGTAAACGAACTGTACCGCGATAGAACAGCCAAGAAGCCAAGGCAATGAACAGGTGAGAAAGGTCATGCTGATTGAACCAGGGACTGAAAGCAAGCTGAAAGTAATAGATGAAAGCAGTCAAGATCACAAAGCCAATGCCAATTAAAAAAAGACGACTTCCTGGATTATTTGTTTTCCAATAGACGTAGGCTTGCAAAGGCAGTACGATGAGCAACAAGCCGTAAGCGGTATGGATTTCGACGAAGCGAAAGGAATCGCGTGGGTCTAACAATCTGAAAAAGAGCGTGACAAAAGTGAGCGAAACGAAGATAATAAGTTCAATTAAATTGGCAATACCCATAAACTTAACCAATTTCGGCTTAATGATTGAACGCGTCTGCTCAATAGAAGCTCGCTCAATCAAAGTCACCGCAAACATACTCGTCAGCCACCCTGGCAACTTCCAGTTCAGTCCAAAAAAATAGAGAAATCCATGTCCAAAAATGCCACCAATTGTAGTGGCAAAACCCATCATCAAGAAGTAGTATCGAAGAAAGCCTTGCGATTTGGATAGAGAAGGCTGCTTTCCCAATTGCACAAAAGCGTAGAAACAAACCACGCTAATGACCAAATCGGTGAGCATGGTCACTGGTTCATCGACACGAAAATTGCCGAGGAAAATGGAAGGTTGATCTGCCATTGCGCTATCATTGCATTATTGTAAAGCGTAAAGGTATAAAAATAGCTATTCGCTTTTTGCAAAAAGTTAACTTTCTACTTCTACTAACTCTAAACGATCCAAAACAAAAGGCATCAGTTCGGATATAGTAGGATGAATAAGGACAACCTTGCGATAGCTATTACACGGAATATTGCTATGTATAATGGCAGCAAACATATTGACGATTTCATCTCCATTTGCTCCTAAAATACTTGCTCCTAAAATTAAGTCATTGTCTGCATCTACTAGAAGTTTTGCGAATCCTTTGGTCTCGCCCATCTCCTTGGCTCGACTAATTTCACTCATAGGATATACAGATTTTAGCACTTTTTTACCCGATGCAATCGCTTCTTTTTCATTCATTCCGACCCTGCCCAGTGGAGGGTCGGTAAATAATCCGTAAATCGTATTGCGCATGGAGATTTTTCGTTTTCCTCCAAACAAGAAATCTAGCACAATTTCTGCATCATTGACCGAAGTATGCGTAAAAGCACCTTCGCCATTCACATCACCTAACGCAAATACATTTTCCACATTGGTTCTGCAATAATTGTCCACTTGAATATAGCCCCTTTCGTCCGTTTTTATACCTGCTGCTTCCAGATGGAGGCGATCCGAATTCGGGCGGCGACCAGTAGCAATCAGTAAGTGTGAGCCAGTGAGCGTTGCCTTCATGCCTTCTTGTTCCACCCAGAGTTTTATTTCTTTTCCATTTTCTGTCACTTTAGTAGCTCGACTGTTGAGCCAAATCCTAATGCCTTCTTCTTCCAAGAAGTCTTGTATAGCAGTCGCTACATCTGTGTCTTCACGGGGCATCAATTGATGACCTCCCTGCACAATAGTCACTGCGCTGCCCAAACGCCTAAATACCTGCGCAAATTCCACACCGATATAGCCCCCTCCTATGATAAGTAAATGTTCAGGTAAATCTTCTACCTCCAATAATCCAGCACTATCCAAAGCGTTGACTTCCTGAATACCTTCGATTGGTGGATAAAATGGCTGCGTACCTACATTGATGTATATTTTTTCTCCTTCTATTTCTTGCTCACCCACTTGGAGGGTTTTCGCTCCCGTAAACACACCCCATGCTCGAATCAAATCTACATTATCTGCACCTTCTAGCCATTCCGTTAAACCTTCATTGCTTGCACTTCTGACTTCATTCATTCTCTCCCGAACTCTAGCATAATCTACTACTACTTTGTCCGTTGTAAAGCCAAAAAATGCACCGCGCCTAGCAGTATGAATGGCTTTTGCCGCAGCAACCATTGTTTTAGTAGGCGTACAACCATAATTGACACAACTGCCCCCTACTTTTGCGCCTTCTATCACGGCAATGCTATCACCCAAAGGAATCAGTTTGCCTAGAAGCGTACCCGTCGCTTGTCCCGTTCCGACTATAATGTGATCGTATTTTTTCAAAGTATCGCTGTTTATTTACACTTCGTTCATTTGAAAGCCGAAAAACAAAATTTAATTATGATTATGCAGTAAAAAAGAGGTCTCTTCAAAATCAGTTTCAACGAAATGCAAATGTTTACCTTTATGTATTAATTACAGTACTGTAACTATAAAATAGAAGGAGGTGTTTGCTCTGGCGAGTATATACTACTATTGACTGTCAAGTATTTTTAGTAAGATAAGTATTACAATAGTCCGTGGTGAAATTGATAAAAAAAGGCAAAAATTATTAAGTTGTAAGTTCCAATACAAACAACAAAAATTTTTGCCCGATGAGTATCGAGACACTCACAGAACAAATATTAAATAAAATACCGACAATCGGA
>JBCCRX010000500.1:0-4392 GCA_039201015.1 Bacteroidota bacterium
CTTGTCTGTTAGGCGTTCATTTACATGCTTTGGCGGGTGATTTGGTCGCGAAAAATTCAAGTATGGAAAGCTTAATCGCTGGTGATCTTATTGAGGCAATTGGGGCGGCTTATCGTCATTTGCATGTTCTAAAATAGGCTTCTACAAAAGATTAGCGCGTCACCTAGCCCAATTTTTCTCGAAATCTCCTATTTTGCGCTTCATCAAATATCTTGTTGTAGAAAAAACTGGAAAAATTAAATCGCAGAGTTACGCAAAGAAGACCACGCAGAGTTTCGCGAAGTTATACTCGGCGAACCTCCGCGAAAAAAACTCTGCAGAGCTCTGCGGTTAAAACCGACTAAGAAGTTGCCAAGTAACACTCCGCGAACCTCTGCGAAAAAAACTCTGCGCAACTCTGCGGTTAGAAAAAACGAATAAAAAAATGTCAGACCAAACAGGCTTCTTCGGACATCCAAAAGGATTACTCTACCTCTTTTTTGCAGAACTTTGGGAGCGTTTCAGCTTCTACGGCATGCGCGCTTTGCTGACCCTTTACATGGTCAATGAAATATTTGAAGCGCTCGTAGCACGCGATACTGCAACTGCCGCCGTCTATGCCTCTTATGGTTCTTTGGTCTATGCTTCTACCGTCATTGGAGGACGCATCTCCGATCAGATTTTAGGGATGCGAAGCTCCATTCTGTTGGGAGGAATTCTTATGGCAATTGGTCATTTCGTACTAGCCGTTGAGAACAATGTGGCTTTCTTTTGGGCATTGGCTTTCATCGTGGTCGGCAATGGTTTTTTCAAGCCCAATATTTCCACTTTTGTCGGTGCACTGTACGAAGATGGCGATCCCAGAAAAGATTCGGGCTTCACCATTTTCTATATGGGCATCAACATCGGAGCAGCCGTCTCCCCTTTGCTTTGCGGTTGGTTGGCAGCAAAATACGGTTGGCACTACGGTTTTGGCTTAGCAGGTATCGGGATGTTAGCGGGTTTGATCTTTTTCTGGAGTGGTATCCGCAACGGCGTTTTTGGAGACAAAGGACTCCCTGCTCATCCAGAAATCTACGAGAAGAAAATACTTGGTATTCCACAAAAAACGCTTGTTCCTATTCTAGCAGTTTTAGCAACACCACTGATCGCACTTTTGCTCTCTGAATACGAAGCCATTGCAGGCGGTAATTCTTTTCTAGGGGATCAAAACTACGTCAGTTTGGTTTTTAAATTGATCGGTGTAGGTGTTTTGCTTTATCTCGGCAGCATCATGCTGAAAGCGACGCCCGACGAGCGAAAAAAGCTCTTTATGGCGGTGTTGATTACTTTCTTCATGACCATGTTTTGGGGCTTCCACGAGTTGTCGGGCAGTGTGATTACGCTTTTTGCAGAAAGAAATGTGAACCTCAATATTATGAATGCCAGTCAAACCAATTCATTAAACGGTATTTTCATTATCATTCTTTCCATTCCGATTTCCTTACTTTGGGCTTATCTTACGAGGCGCAATCTAAACCCTAGAACACCCTACAAATTTGGCATGGGACTGGTGCTAGCGGGTGTCAGTTTCTATGTTTTGGCTCTCAGCGGCAATAGCGCGGATGCCAATGGTATGGTGCCTTTTGCTTACTTATTGGTCATGTATTTTATCCTTTCGATCGGTGAATTATTCATGTCGCCTGTGGGACTATCCAAAATCACTGATCTATCGCCCAAACGCATCGTCGCTTTCATGATGGGCGTATGGTTTTTATCTTCTGCCTATGCTTTCCAAATCGTTGGCTTCATTTCCAAACAACTTGCTATAGAAAGCACCGATTCGGACGTCAAAGGTTTTGAAACTTTACAGGTTTACATTGACGGCTTCGATCTGATTGCCAAATATTCCGTTGGTGCGGGTATTTTGGTCTTGCTCTTCTCCCCCCTGATGAAGCGATTAATGGGAAATGTCCACTAAAAGACCTCCATTTTGTTCCTCCAAAACACAAATCCATAATTTGCTGTTAGAAGGGTCTAAATGGTGCATTTCAAAATGTCATCGTGTTCTGGCTACCCTTCAGGGAATTTAAGGGAAAGCGCGTAAGAAAAAGACATTTTGAAATATACCTCGCTAGAATGAAAAATCATGCAGCACCGATTTAAAAAAGTAAGTTTAGGATGGCGCGCTCAGCTTTTGGTTGTTTTAAGCAACCATAGACTTATTTTTTACCTTTACATGCTGCTTTTGTTGCCCTTTTCTACTTTTTCGCAGCCCAACGAATTTCTGCGTACACGAGCCTCCAGCGATGTAGAACGCCTGGTCAAAGAGGTATTCATCAAGGGCAATTGTGCAAACGTCTTTAACATTGAAGTCATCGGCGCAATCGAAGGCATCGGCGTTTTCGAGCAAGGTGCTTCTACCATTACAATGGACGAAGGCATCATCCTGACTTCTGGAAAAGTGGAAGACGCCGTCGGTCCGAATGACGACAACGAAACCACTTTTCGCTATGGCGATTTTAGTGGCGATGTGGACTTGAATCAAATTGCGACTTCTAGTGTAGCGGATGCCGTGGGCATAGAATTTGACTTTGTTCCGATTGGAAATACCGTTTCTTTTAACTATGTTTTTGCTTCCGAAGAATACTGCGAATTTGTGGGTAGTATTTTCAATGATGTCTTTGGCTTTTTCGTGAGCGGGCCAGGCATACAAGGCGATTTCAGCGACAATGGCATCAATGTCGCGCTGATTCCAGATACCGACGAATTTGTGGCGATCAATAGCGTCAATAGCGAACGAAACAGTGGACTTTACGTCAAAAATGAACTAGAAATAGATACCGATATTTGTGGGGTCACTTTCGCACCGCAATACCTAGAAGCCATGGAATACGACGGCTTCACCATTCGATTGAAAGCCAGTTTTGAGGTCGTTCCTTGTGAGACTTATCACATTCGTTTAGTAGTAGGCGATGTGGCGGATGATAAATTGGATTCTGCCGTTTTTTTGGAAGCTAAGAGCTTTGATTTGGGAGAGACCGTCACCGTCAGTGCCAATGCTTTTGGCACAGAGGACAATATCGTTTACGAAGCTTGCACCAATGGAGAGTTTATTTTTGAGCGCACCCAAAACTTCAATTTAGAGGAAGATTTACTAGTTGATTTTACGATTATTGGCGATGCAGAAAGTGGATTGGACTACGAAGAACTACCGCAAAGCATTTTGATTCCTGCGGGTGCTACTCAAGCAACTTTACCCCTTAGCGTATTGGAAGATCAGTTGGGCGAAGCAATAGAATCCGTTGGTATAGAGATCGCTTACGATTGTGCTTGCATCCCGAAAGATAGCAGCCGATTGTGGATTTCTGATTTAGTACCGATCAAAGCAGCATTTCCAAGCGAAGTAGAAGTTTGTCCTGGGCAAAGTTTTAGTATTAGTCCAGAGGTGGTGAACGGCATTGAACCATTGCGTTTTCGTTGGGATGTAGGCGATACCAGCCGCGTGCTGACTAGAAATCTTGCTGAGCCTTCGCACTACGTCGTCACCGTTACGGATGCTTGTGGACGCAGAGATTCTAATTTGGTGGAAATTAAAATTCAAGACCCACCCATTGCGACTTTGGAAGGAGACAAAACTTGGTGTGATAATGGAGAAGAGAGCTTTTTGCGAGTTGATTTAGAAGGCAATCCACCTTGGTCATTGAGCTACGACATTAATGGAACACGCAATAATTTTGAGAACATCAGCAGCAATCCTTTTTTCATTCCGATTGGAGAAGCGGGAAGCTATCAATTGATTCAATTCAAAGATCAGTTTTGTACGGGCATCGCGGAGGATGAAAGTGTGGTTTCCATTTCAGGTGTAGCAACCGATATAGTAGTAGAAGCGGTTTCTTGCCCTAGTTTTCAAGACGGCTCGATAGCGGTAGAAATCACGTCGGGTCAGCCTCCTTTCACGCTGGATTGGGATGCTTTCGATCATGATTCGTTGGTGCTTCGCCAATTAGATGTAGGCATTTATACGCTTAATATCACTGACGGTGCAAATTGTCGAGTCATACAAGAAATAGAAGTACCGCTATCGGATGCGGCTGCAAACAACTGCTTTTTGGATGTCGAAACATCTGTTTATATCCCGAATGCTTTTTCGCCAAACAATGACCAAAACAATGATGTTTTTCAGGTGTTTCCTGCTTCGGATGTCATTCAATCGCTCTCTTTTCAAATGATAGATCGTTGGGGCAATTTACTGTTTCAGTCCCCCTCCTTTTCTCCAAATCAGGAAGACGTTTTCTGGAATGGTAATGATGCAGGTACGGGAGTATATGTCTGCGTGGTAGAGTTGATTTTACTAGACAACTCTAAGGTCTATTTGAGTGGCGATGTGAGTTTGATGCGGTAAGGATTGTACGAGGTTTACGAAAAGGTTTA
>JBCCRX010000501.1:0-4323 GCA_039201015.1 Bacteroidota bacterium
AATGAAGGCTTTGAATTTGGGATGGAGAACTTGACGGTGGACGGTTCGGGTGGTCTGGTTTGGCAAGCCGTGAGACACAGAGGTTTTGGAACATTTGAGAACGTCCGCTTTCATTAAATTTGATTTCTGTGAAGCGTACGTTCTCAAATTTTCCAACACCTCTGTGTCTCACGGCTTGACAAACCAGACCACCCGATCCGTCCACCGTCAAGTTCTCCATCCCAAATTCAAAGCCTTCATTTACTAAAAACCAACCTCTATCGTCGCTATTATTAACAGTGTTGAAATCAATGGTTAATATCGTTTGCGACTTATCCGTTCCCAAACCTCGAATCGTTCTGTTTTCATCTATCACGACTTGCGCATCAAAAGGATAAGTATCAGGCAAGAGTAGCACCTCTTGGTCTTTTGCACCACCGATAATTGCACCAACATAGTTGGGGGTGACTGAATTAAATACGCCTGCTGCCACATCAAAGGTGTTATTTAGCATCACACCCTCCAAATCATCCACGTCTGTATCGCTTGCATTTTCAAAACCTAGTGTACCTGAACTTCCAAAGAAAATATGATTATTATTTACGCCTAGATTCGTACTACTAAAGGTGTTGTTTTTGACGATGGTCTCCTCTCCACGTACGCGCAAACTACTCCCAAAACGAGTCGTCGTTCCCATGAAATTATTACCTGTAATTGTTGCGCCGAGTACATCAATAGTTACCAAAGTATTGCCTTGCTCTGAGCTAAAATCATCAGAAGAAATACCGCCTGTAACACCCGTGATTTTGTTATTCGTAAAGGTGACATTCATGGAATTGCTGACGGCATCGCCACCACCCATCACGACAAGTTGGCGAGGTACGTTGTTGGGATTGTTGAATTGAGTGCTAAAGCCAATGCCTCCAGGATTTAAACCATTAAAAGTTTGTCCTGAAAAGGTGTTATTATCAATAATAATATTATCAATCATTGCATTGAATTCGGAAAGCAAGCCCGCTTCACCGTTCGCAACGATTTCATTATCTCGAATCGTAATATTTTGATGCGCACCGTCTAGGTACACCGCTGCGGCTTCCACTGCACCATTGTCATTGTCAAAACCCACAATCCTAAACCCCTTTCCTGCTTCACCAATGATAACGTCGTTCACACCATCTTGTATCAGAACCGTACCGAGTATGCCGTTATCACTACCACCAATCGTAGTACTAGTACTTCCATTCTGTGAGCGAAGCGTAAGCGATTTGTCAATGATCACATTTTCAGCATAACCACCATCACTTGCTTCGATGACATCTCCTGTGGTTGCCATGTCTATGGCCTCTTGTATGGTAGGGTGCATCGTACTTTTTGTGATATTGGTCACGAGTCCAGCCGTCCACATGCGCTTCGAGAGATCATCAATTTCTACTTCAATAGGTATTGAAGTTGCTGGAGGTGTTGGGTGATGTGCTGATTTCCAAGCGGTCCACAGCATTAGGATAATACTAATAGAAAATAAAGGTGTATAGCGTCTTCTCATTGCAAAGCAATAATTTAGTTTTGGCATAGCGCCTTAAGCCTCAAGTAAATACAAATCAAATCCACATTCGTGGTAGAAATGCACTTTCTTACAGCTAATTTTTGATAATAAGTTTTACTATTTTGCATAGATGGCTTAGCACCTGTTCATGGCAATATCCACGAAAGTTGTAAATCTCTATGTTGTAATCGGCGATACGCTGCTAGCTACCTGACCGTAAAAAAATTAAGTAGCCAACAACAATTTTCTATCGTAGTCTTGTGATTAGTGATTAGGCTGGATAACAAGCGTTCTGTGTTAGCTACACTGTGCTTTTTTCAACACTTAAAAGACTTAATCCTAACCTAAATCATTACTTCATTGGTACCCATATTTTTGCATTTTTTAATATTTCTTTTTTTGCAAAAAAATGAATACTAACTTATCATAGTCGTTAGCAAAGTTACAAATGATAAGGTTGGGATTTATGTCGAAAAATATAACAGATCAGCCATTTTGCATACAAATCAGCCAAAGCTTATCGCCATCCTTTGTCCTTGAGGACTTGAAGCGGTTTCTTGTTGAAATATTCCTCAAATTTGTGACTGAAATAGCTAGAGCTGGAAAATCCCACAGCGTTTGAAATTTCATTGACAGTGACATATCTGCCTTCCTCTATGAAGTGCATGGCGCGTTTTAGACGATAAGATCGGATGTAGCGGTTGGCAGAAATACCCGTCAGCTCCTTAACTCTACGGGTAAAATTGCGCTCACTCATCTTTAAAAGTGCAGCTATCTCTCTATTGGTCAGCTTATTATCTTCTAATCGTTCTTCTATTACTTTTTCTAGGTGTTCTATCATTTTTTGAGCATTTAAATTGGTTGAAGTAGCTGTCTAAGTAGTTGTGAATGGACTTTTGAGGTAGTTAAGTAGTTCCGAGTATCGCCAGATAGACCAATTCGGAAGACGCAGCTAGAGCATCAAAGCAAGGTTTATCTTTGTGTCTTCATTTCTAAAGTTTGAGGGTACTCCGAAAAGTAAGACTGTATCCTATTTAACCCTAAAGCAAAATTGGATTCGATATAAATAACTGATTACTAGAGCTTTAAATTTATCAAATTGTTTCCTTTTTCAGGTTTTCGGGGTACATTCAAATTTAAGTCATACTAAAAATAATTTATAAGTAAAATCCATTTACAAAAAGCAACGTGCGTTAATTGTTAATAAAACACTATTTTAATTTGAATTAATACGTACGAAATACATTATGATTTATAAAAAGCCTATATTTGTGGGCTTATGCAAAATTAAAATACCTGTGATCAGTCGCTTTAGATTTTTTCCAAAAACGAACCCAAAGAGGAGTTATGCTAAAAGGTAGAGGAATTTGTGTTAAACAGATTATTAAGTAGAATCTTGAAAATCAGTTGGATATTAGATTGACCGTATATTATTTCAAGAGGAAATTGAATATTATTGAAAAGGGTTCAATAGCTACAAGCTACACTAAGCACCCTGCCTCACTTAAATCATCAAGTACAATTAGACTTAAAACTCTGATTATCAGTGTTTTAAACTGATTTATTTTAGTTTATTGTCAATGTAAATACGTCTAGTCACCTACGTACTGTGTTATCTAACCTATTAAAATAAACCTGAAATAATTACAATATGTTCTGATATTTAAGGGAAAAATAATAATAATTCTTTTACAAAGTAATGACTTTTAATCAGACAATAAGATATTATGAATTTTTGGCTAATCAAATAGTGAAGGTTGTTCTTGTAAAAAATATTCTACCCAAGAATCAGTCTGAAAAGTCTAAAAATCACTGAAATTTACCCCGATTCGCCTTAGGATAGGTTGGGGTAGAAAAAGCAGAAATCTTTGAAACGGATTTTACAGGAAAACCCTATTCTAGTGAGCAATAATTTTCTTTAATGTGTAAGTCGCTGACTACAGGTGTGTTCAATTCGAATCGGTTCGATGCCAGCAATATCTGAAACTCAGTCACGTATGGGCAAGATACTCATAATCTATATTTTATACATTACGAAAAATTATCGTTCAATAGAATGGGAAAACCCTTTCTAGTAGCCTAAGCCTACTATTACTAATTGATCTTTTCTGCTCCTAGACAAAGTCTTGTTTTTACTTCATTTCTGCCAAATGTATCTTGTTATGAAGTGCCACTTCAGTAGTATGTCTTGATGTTAAGTTTACTAATGATAAGGATTTTTTGAGTAAGTACTCCATCGAAGGCATGATGACGGATAAGTCTAAGCTTAGCTGTCATCTAAATGCGTTGAATGACAGACAAGCTTAGAAGAAGAACCAATCAATGATTTTTTATTAGGTAGGAGCAGCAATTCACCAAATATACGCTCCCTTTTTCTGTCATAATCCTAAGCAAAAAGAACTTTTAACCTATCGAACGCATCTTTTCATTAATTAAAGTGTAGAATTCGATACCGCATTGCAGTTTAGGCGTGTACGAAGTCTTGAGCCATGCTCAAAATAAGTCCCAGAAATGCTCCTGAAAGATTTTTCCTACAAATCGTCGGGTTCAATACCCGACGATTTGTAAACAAGTGGCACTTTGTGTTATTTGCAATTTGGTGTTTTGTGTAACATAGATTAATAAAACCAAAACTTCGTATAGCCATAATTACATTTGAATAAATCTGACTTCACTCTTAGAGTATGTTTTAATTTTTGAAGCACGATTTTTACAAAAAATTAAATATCTGATAATCAATAAGTTAACTCTGTTTTGACGTGTTTTATGTATCTTTGATATAATTAAATTTGTGAAATCAA
>JBCCRX010000502.1:0-4308 GCA_039201015.1 Bacteroidota bacterium
AGCGAAACGTAAGTTAAAAGTTAAAAAACGGAATTTAAGTAGGTGTAAGATTTTACCAATTGGGGAGTGAGAAATGTCATTTTTTGCTCTAAACTGCAAGAATAATTCCAAAATTCGAGTTCAAAAATGATGGCTTATCGGGGAATTTTGTGGAGAGAGAAAATTATGTAATTTTCTCTCTCCACAAAACCCCTTCTAGTGGGAAATGAAAAAAGTACTTTTTTCATTTTCCACAAAAATAACCGAAGACCCAAAATGATATTTCTAAATCCTAAATAAGAAATTGCTGGGAATCTGCCAATGAATTTGATAAAAAATTGGTTATTAGACAATAATGGAATTTTTCTCAGAAATAAAATAGGACATATCTCAGAGTCAAAACTGCCGCATCCAGGTCAACTTCCCAATCAATTGCTGCTCCTGAAAAGATTCGTCGAGGCTATTGATTTGGGTATTGTTGTAAACGACATAAACGAAAGAAAGCGGCTGATATTCCCAACTGGCGCGAACATTCCAGCGTCCTTGCCCATCAAAGCTGTTGTACTGGTAAAAAGCGGACAACTGAAGTCTAGGATTGAGGGCAAAACGCGAACCCAAGGTGACCAAATGCGTAATCAAATCTTCTTCGGCTACACCAAGTTCTTTGATGTCGTTGTACTCATAGTTAAGGGTGATGGCAGCTTGTGGCAAAGGTGCTAACCTAGCCGAAAACTGAAGGGTATTTCGCCGTCCATTGTAGAATCTGCCAAAGTTATAAATGGCGCCCAAAGACCATTTTTTGGATTGATCGGTATAGTATCTCAAGAAATAGCGTGTATAAAAATAACGCGCTTGCTCAATTTGTATTCCCAAGGGAGCAAAGTTGAAATTGATATTTTGCCAAGTGGGAAAGAAAGAAACTTCCGCAAAGCTATTGTCTTTAAACCAAACATAGACAGGGAAAATGTAAAGATTGGCTTGCTGAAAACTGGAAGGGTCGATAGCATCGTGATTATAAGTCACGAAAACGCCTGGATCCCAGCGTCTAATCCAATTGATGTTTTTGGGTCGCCAAATGTAATAGCCACCAGGATTGTGACTCAGTAAGTTTTGCTGCCGCACAAAACCAATGCCTGGATTGTATTGATCGTCAATAAATTCGGTCAACCAACCGTAGTAATACTTATTGGAACTATTGCCTGCAAATAATTGCCCTGCATAACCCGTTTCGCCCGTTTGCTCATCAATGGAAGTAGTGAGCATGTAATTGATATCCCATTCGCTGCTTGGGCGATAGCGTCCGTCTACAGTGAGCGTGGTATTGTTATTGGCTTCCAAACCTAATTCTGAGGAAGCCTCATCCAAACGATGCGTCAGCATAACGCCAACGTTATTTTCTCTGCCATAATTCCTCAAATACCTCGCTACTCCAAAGTTGGAAATAGGTGAATTATCCGTGTCGCCTTGTCGAACAAATAGCCCCGCAATGGCTTGTTTATCCGTTCTCTGCGTAAAGCGAGTGCCCACTTGAATGGGTGCAGGCTCTGCATTGAAACTACCCTGCAAACCAATTCTTCTACTAAAAAAAGGACGAATGGATTGCTGCCCACTGCCCGCCCAGATGCCAGAATTTTCTAAGAAAAACTGCCGCTGCTCTGGAAAGAAAATATTGAAACGCTCTAGGTTGTTGACTGCTCTATCCACGTCGGCTTGTGCAAAATCAGTGTTAATCGTTAAATCGACGACTGTGCTGGGGTCTATTGCCCATTTCACATCGCCGCCTAGCTTGAAATTTCCCTTGGTGGTCGTTTCGTTTCCTTCTTCTATTTGATCGTATTGATACAAAGAATAAGGCTCAATGCGCACATTGGCGGAAGGTGGCGGTACTTCGATACCCGTGAGTTTGGCAGCATAAGTCATCCGATAAGGCGTGAAAGACTGTGGGATGGCTGGAAAAGTAGAAACTTCAATATCGCGTCGGGCGTAGCGGACAAGTGTCACGCCCCATTCTACGGGTTCGCAGGCTTGCGGTGCATCGTAGCGCAAAGTTTTAAAAGGAATCGCAAATTCGGCAGTGTAGCCTTCTGAGGTGCGCTGTGTCCTGACAGTCCAGAGGGTATTCCAACCCGTATCAAAGCTATTTCCATTGAAGTTTTGGAAGTCGCGCTGATTGCCATAAGGCGTTGTTTGGAAAGATTGGGCATATTGTTTTAAGTTTTGAGGATCGAGCGCGACCCCAAAAATATCATTCTCACCCCAACTGAAATCCCTGCGCAAATCTTGCACACGAATGCCCTTCACGCCAGCAGAATCTTTGCAAAAGGCGCCTACGTACAGATATTTATCGTCGTACAGAAATTTTACTTCGGTCTCGTACCGAATCTCGCCTCCTTGACGCGGCTCTGTTCTAAAGAAGTCAGAAACGATAGTTGCTTGCTGCCAATCTGTTTCCGTCAAACGCCCGTCTATTTTGATGGTTTGCGTGACTTTTTGTGCTTTGATTTCTGGTGCATTTTCGGGCGGAGGAAAGTTTTGATCGCTATCATTAGTAGTTTGTGAAAAAGAGTAATAGGTAGCGAAAAGTGCAAAAAACAGCAAGTAAAAGTTGAGTTTCATATTCTAATTCTGAGAAAGTCAGTAAGTGTCCCGCTCTCTTTAAACCACTAAGGCACGAAGGAAAAGCAAGATTCTATTTACTTGATTATTAATGGATTGTAGATAAGGAGGGCTTCCCTTCTAAGGTTAGAAACCTGTCTGCCTCTGGCTAATGAACTATGAGTTAAGGATTTCAGTTCGAAGTGTAGTCCTTAATTTTCAGAAGTTAAGAGCATGACTTTTAGGTCGAGTGTCGTCAATTTGAGTATTCTGCCCGTCTCGTTTCCCACGAGATGGTCAATTAATCTGGTTGAAAAATAACGACTTGTTAGAAAGCCAAACTGGCATGTGGAGCTTAAGTTGACGACATTCGACTTTTAGGTACTACGCTTAACTACTGACGTTTCGCTGAAATTGATTTTGAAAAAATACATTTACAGTAGAAACCATATACGTAATTGAAATTTTTCTGCGAAAAATTTCAATTATACCCTTGGACAGAGAGAAAAAATCAAAATTGAAAATTTTGATTTTTTCTCTCTGTCCGAAAGTTCCTCTTTTTACTGCATAGTCAGAATTAAATTTTGTTTTTTTGAATTTAAAATTAGCGAAACGTAAGTAACTAGATTACAACTTTAGAAGGATAGCCCTGAAGCCAAACAAGCTCTAAAATCAAAATAATTAGGAAATCCTACTTCATTTATTTGTACCCCTTTGAGGAAGGTCACTTATTCTTTTTCTTCCGCTTTTTATACTCCCTAAGTCGCCCTTCGTATCGAAGGATGTCCTCTTCCGTGAACTCCTTCTTTCTGAGTTCGGGTATCTCCAATCGTTCTTCTACCGACGCAGGAGCTAAATCGGCGAATAAATTTCGACCATTGGCTTGCTTCTTCAACTCGAAAGCATCGTACAGCTCTCCCGTCACCATATATGCCTCATATTTCAGTTTATTGTCTTCAATTTTAATCAATTGATAGAGTTGTGTATTCGAGGCGGCTCTTTGCATCCATTCTTCCAGACCAAGGTCATACATTTTTGGGCCGCTCACACTGACCACATAGATCGGACCTCCGATTGTTTTTGTTTTGCTACCAATGGGTAGATTTGTTCCTCTACCATAAGTATGGTCGTGTCCTTGCAAAACCAAATCTACTTTATATTCCTCAAAAATTGGTTGCAGTGCATTTCTCAAATTCTCATTGTCTCGACCACGCACAGAAGAATAAATGGGATAGTGCATCGTGACGACCGTCCATTTTTGATCGTTGTTGGCTAAGACTTCTCTCAGCCAATTCACTTGTGCGGCGCTGTCTTCGGGAGAAATTTGAAGGGAAATAGAATTAAGGGAAATAATCCTAGTATCTTGATAATCAGTATAATAAACGGTTTCTTGAGAACCCTCTGGTCCATTTTCAGGCAAAGTGAAGGTGGGTTGCCAGTGCCTAGAAAGTAGCGATGTTCTTTCTTCATCTCGATAATATTCGTGGTTGCCAGGCGTCGCGACACTTGGCGTACTGCCATAAACCCAACCGCCCGCATAAAACCACTCGCCCCATTCTTGGTCGCTATTGGCGCGATTGATTAGGTCGCCTGCGTGGATCATGAAGTTGGCTTCGGGCATTTTGCCATAAGCCCCACGAATGGCGCGCGACCACATGGATTTTAGATTGTTTTGTGCATCGCCGAAGTAAACAAAAGAAAGCGGCTGGGGTTCGGAGCTGGCAGTTTTGAAAT
>JBCCRX010000503.1:0-4238 GCA_039201015.1 Bacteroidota bacterium
CCGCCGAAGGCGGCGCGGAAAGGGGGATGAGGGCGAAAGACGATTTTACAAAAATCATCTTTCGCCCTCAAACTCCCCTTGAAAAATCATATAAAACTTATTTTACAATGTATTAAATACACTGTAAACTAAGTTTGTTTTAATTTTGAGAAGCGAGAAATTCCTTAGAATTTCGAGCTTCAAAAACCCTATCTGCCGCCGTCTTCGACGGCGGCGAACAAGGAGTGAGGGAGAAAAAAGGTTTTAGAAAAACCCTTTTTTCTCCCTCAAACTCCCCTATCTAAAATACAAAGAAACTTAGTTTACACGGTATTAAATTTATCAAATTGTTCTATTTTTTTGGGTTTTCAAAGAACCTCAAAATTTAGGGATTTGTACAAAATTAAAAGAAGTGGACGATCAAATATAGTCTGTATCTCCCAAACTCTCCCGACTTTAGATAAAGAGTTTCGACTTGGACAGCAATTCTCACTATGGAAAACTGGGCTTGCCTGTTGTCCAGTAACTTGCCGTTACTGGATAAGGTCTGATTCCCTAGTGAGAATTGCTGCGACTTAGAGAAAATCCTCTAGTATATTGGACAAATAGCGCATCATATATCAAGATAAAATAAGCATATTTTTAATCTATCTCAACAGGATAGATTTTTCTGCAAAAAAGCCTATTTTTACAGCTTCTCCTGTTATTCCAATCCCTGATATATTATTTCCTGCCGTTGTAAAAAATTGGTAGGAATAATGAAGATTTCCAAAGTTCTCAAAAGTAATTTTCGATTTGGCTATTATATGGCAATTTTACTTTTCGGAGCGTACTCAAACTTCGAACATCTATGTATTTATACCTTCACTAGGAAGTCCAATAGTTGCAGTACAAAAGGATAATGAAGCATAGAAACTGCCGACTATTTCTGCTTATCTTCATGATTGGGTAGAAGCAATTACTAAATAGAATCGAATAACATAACAAATTCAATGAAAAGAATATTCGCCTTAAGCATTTTAATTTCCCTATTCATACAAATACAAGCACAGCCGCTACCTGATTGGGAAAATCCACTTGTTTATAGTGTAGGACGTTTGCCAGCACACGCAACACTTTACACTTATAATTCTCCTGAAAAAGCATTGGCGGGCGACCGAACGGACTCTCCTTTCATCCAATTTTTGAATGGCCCTTGGAAATTCAATTATTCCCCAACGCCCGCAGAACGTCCAATGGACTTCTATGAAAAAGACTTCGACGATGTGAGTTGGAAAGAGATTTTTGTACCCAGTAATTGGGAATTGCAAGGCTTTGGCGATCCCATTTATACCAATTGGATGATGCCTTTCGATCCCGCTATTCCGCCTTATGTGCAGAGCAAAACACCTTACAATATTCATCAGAGCAATCCAGTGGGTTCTTATCGCCGACAATTTGGTGTGCCTGCTAGTTGGGTGCGCAACAAGCGAATTGTTTTGCATTTTGCGGGTGTAAGTTCTGCCTTTTATGTGTGGGTAAATGGACAAAAAGTAGGTTACAGTCAAGGTAGCAGAACACCTGCTGAGTTTGACATTACGGATGTAGTGGAAGCGGGTATAAACGAAGTTGCGGTGGAAGTTTATCGTTTTTCGGATGGTTCTTATTTAGAAGATCAAGATCATTGGCGGCTGAGCGGTATTCATCGAGAAGTCATGATAGTTGTGACGCCCAAAAACTATATTGAAGATGTATTTGTGCAGCCAGAACTAGATGAAAATTATGAAGATGCTGTTTTGAAAATTCAGCCTAAACTGCATTTTCGCGATCCCGCCGAGGTGGAAGATTACACCATAGAGGCTCAATTGTACGATGCTGAAAAGAAAGCGGTACTGGAAGAAAAGATGCAATTTGAAGCGAGCGAAATGACCAAATTTTTTGAGAAAACAACGAATATTCAGCCTTATGGTGATCCACCTAGATTTGTAATGGAAGCTAACGTAAAAAATCCGAAGAAATGGTCAGCAGAACATCCCAATCTTTACACGGTCGTAGTGACTTTACGAAATGGAGAAGGTAGGCATTTGGAAAGCAAATCTATGAAAATCGGCTTCCGAAAAGTAGAATGGGGAAGCGAAGGACTCAAAGTAAATGGTGAAGAGGTAATCTTACTGGGTGTCAATCGACACGACCACGATCCCGAAACGGGTAAAGCGGTTGGTCGAAATCGGATGCTGGAAGATATTTTGTTGATGAAACGCCACAACATCAATGCGGTACGTACTTCGCATTATCCCAATGATGTAACTTTCTACGAGCTTTGCGATGAATACGGCTTGTACGTCATGGACGAAACCAATTTAGAAACCCACGCAACGGGCAATTACATCTCCAATCTTCCAGAATACGCAGGTCAAATGCTGGATCGTACTATTCGTATGGTAGAACGCGACAAAAATCATCCGTCCATTATTTCTTGGTCATTGGGTAATGAAGCGGGGACTGGTCCGAATCATGCGGCAATGGCAGCTTGGATTCGCTATCGAGACGACAGTCGTTTCATCCACAACGAAGGTGGACACTACAAAGACGTGGATGAACCTTATTTGGAAGTGCGTAGTCGAATGTACACCAAATTGGAAAAAATGAAAGCGACTTCCGCTATGGATGATCGTCCGTTGATGTATTGCGAATATGCGCATTCTATGGGCAATTCGACGGGCAATCTCTTCAAATTCGTTGATCTTTTTCGCAACGATCCTAAAGTCATCGGTGGCTTTATCTGGGATTGGGTGGATCAAGGCTTGTACAAAACCAGCGAGGACGGACAACAGTATTTTGCTTACGGCGGAGATTTTGGAGAAGAATATACCGACGGCGCGTTCTGCCTCAATGGATTGATTTTTCCAGATCGTACTCCACAACCTGCTCTTTTTGAATGCAAATATTTATTCCAACCTATTCAAGCTGCATTAGAAGGCAAGCAAATTCGCCTCACTAATTTGAACGATTTTACGGATTTGGATGCTTATGAAATGCGCTATGAATTGCTGGAAAATGGAGAAGTCGCACAAGAAGGAAAAGTGGATTTACCTGCCATATCACCCAATGTCTCGCAAAGCATCAATCTGCCTAAACTAGAAATGGATGCCAATACAGCTTATGCTTTAAACCTGAGTTTTCGTTTGAAGAAAGCGACTAATTGGGCAGATAAAGGACATGAAGTGGCTTATGAGCAGTTCGTTTTGAGAGAAAGTGGCACTTCCAATGTGAGCATGAAAATGGCGATGCAAAGCGAAGAGAGCAGTACGCAGATTACCGTAAAAAGTGGTCAGGCAAGCATTACTTTTAGTAAAGAAACGGGAAATTTAGTGTCCTATAAATTGAACGACAAAGAGCTAATGACTGCTCCACTAGAGCTCAATTATTGGCGCGCCCCGACGGACAATGACTATGCTTGGAGAATGCCCAACATGATGGGCGAATGGAAAGATGCGGCTCAAAAAGCGACTTTGGATAAATTGGATGTAGTAAAAGATTCAGAGGAGCAAATGAGCATCGTAGCGAATTACCGACTGCTCGACGGCAAAGCACAGCAAATCGTTCAATACGAAGTGAATAGCGGCGGAGCGATCAAGGTCACTGCTCAGCTAGAAGCAGAAAACGCACCTGAACTTGTGCGCTACGGCATGACTTTTGCGCTACCAGCAGCTTATGAAAATATTTCCTACTACGGAAAAGGGCCACACGAATCCTACGCAGATCGGCAGATGAGTGCGAAAATGGGTACTTATCAACAAAAGGTAAGCGATTGGCATACGCCTTACATCCGACCACAAGAAAATGGAAATCGAATGGGCGTGCAATGGGCGGAATTTACGGACAAAGCGGGTAATGGCATCCGAATCGAAGGTCGTGATTTGAATTTGAGTGCGCATACTTACACACAAGCAGATTTGGCAGCCGCCAAACATACTATTGATCTACCTGAACGCGATTTCATCACAATCAAAGTAGATCATGCGCAAATGGGTGTGGGTGGCGATGATACTTGGTCACCACGCTCGCGTCCGCATGAAGAATTTCGTTTATCGGCGGGAAGCTATAAATATAGTTTTATATTGATGGGGATTGGGAAGTGAGAGTATGTTTTAAAATTAAATTCTGATATATTGAAAATTTAGCAAAAATTTGAAATTAAATTTTGTAAAAATCTAGTAATCATCAAATTTGTTGAGAGCATTTGATTTTTATTAGGACACTATCAGGTTATTATGGAA
>JBCCRX010000504.1:0-4206 GCA_039201015.1 Bacteroidota bacterium
ACAAAATATAAGATGTTGTAAAACAACATCTTATATTTTGTCTGCCCTCCAAGACCACCACGAGGCAGCGAGCGCTGCAAGCGCGATGCTGCCGAGTTGAATAGCTAGATTAATTTTGTCTAAGTACTTAATAATTGGATTCCTCATTAAATTTTGCCCTTCTGAGTTTATCATTCAAAGCCCTACCGAGCCCTTCTTCGGGAAAATATTCTGCTAGTATGCAGTCTAAGTCTTGAGCATCTAATTGGCGCATGGCATCAAAGAAATGACGCGCCGCTTCTCGCAAGAATTTTTTCTCGGAAAGCCTAATATTGCTGATTACCTGCGGTGCATTGTATGTTTGATAGAAGCTTAAAACGCCAACTCGGGCAGTTGTATAATTTGTGAGCAGCGTAGGAATATCGCCGACTAATAGCGGCTTCTGAGGGGCATAATGACTTTTGAGCATGCCTGGCGCATTGGGATTGGAGCTAGAACGGGTTTTGACGGCTACTTTACCAATTATATCTTCTATGGCTTCCAGTTCGATGCCTCCTTTTCTGAAAATAGTAGCTTTCCCATCAGGAAATCCGATGATCGTAGATTCTATTCCGATCTCACAAAATCCACCGTTGAGGATGTACGGAATTTTATGCCCCAGTTGTTGGAAAACGTGTTCAGGTCTTGTCGGAGAAATGTAGCCAAAAGGATTGGCACTGGGTGCTGCTAAAGGAAAATTAAGTTTTTCTAAGAGCTGTTGTGTTAAACTTTGCTTAGGAACTCTCACGGCTACTAGGGGCGAACCTGCGGTCACTAAATCAGATACAATTGCTTTTTTTTCTAATAACAAAGTCAGTGGACCAGGCATAAAATTTTGAGCCAACTGCCAAGCTAATTCGGGTACATTTTTGACATAGTTCTTGGCAACAGCAAAGTTTGGAAGATGAATGATAAGCGGATCGAAAGTAGGACGATTCTTGGTTTCAAATATGGTACTTACTGCGCTTAAATCTAACGCATTTCCCGCCAAACCATAAACTGTTTCGGTCGGAATGGCGACCAGCCGTCCTTCTCGCAGCAGCAATGCTGCTTGATCTAAATTTGTTCCTATACTTGCTGTCACAGTTGCTTTTGCACGAAAGTAGTCATTTTAGTGAAAGACAAAAAATTATTACACAAAGCTAAGAATAGCCGCTAAGACATCTCCAGATACATCCCTACTACTGACCAGAACTCCTCCACGCGATGCGTCCAAGTATTACTTCTGGCAATGTTTACGCGGGCTTGTATTTTATCGGCATTGTCCTCTTGTATGGCATGATGGATTTGTTTTAAGAAAGCATCGTGATCGTCGGCTAGATGGATCACTTCCTTGAAAGCTTTGATGTCTTCTGAAAAAGTGGTCGAAATGACTGGACGACCCGAAAAGAGATATTCATTAATTTTAAGTGGATAGATGCTCGCGGTGAGCTCATTTTTAAGAAAAGGAATGATACAACAATCAAAATGCTGCAGATATTGAGGGAGTTCATTGATGTCTTTGCTGCCCGTAAAAATGACGTTGGGCATTTGGTCTAAGCCTAATTTCAAGTAGTCTTCACTATTGGTCGGACCCACTAGAACTAAAGTCTTATCTTGGTGTTTTTCTGCAATCGCTTTCAGTAAAGGATAATCAATACGGGAGCCATCCATATTGCCTGTGAATCCGATGATGGGCGTTTCGATTTGTGCCAGTTCGTCTGGTTTGGGATAGCGCACTTCTAGTGCTTTCTGAAAAATATCTTCATCTACAGCATTGTGCAGAATATGCGTACGAGGATTCAAGGGCAATTTCATGGCGTGCAGCTTCCTAGAAGTTACGAACACCAAGTCGGCTTCCTGGATCACTTCTTCCTCCAGTCCCGCCCAGTGTTTGGCAGTATATTCCTCTTGCAGCATATCGTCTATACACTGATAAATATTGAGCAAAGGACGAAAAGATGGAGGCAATACGCCGCCTACAAATGGATTGAAACAATTGAGATAAATATAATCTTGAATCTGATGATCTGCTATGATTTTTGCGATGCTTTTTAGAACAACTTGATTGTTCCAGTGGTGTAAATTGCGATACAATTTTCCTTTTGGAAGAAAATTGATGGGTAGCACGGCGGGCGGATGAGTAGCGATGACATTGGCAGGCAGCCCTGGAATGGATTCGTAGCGCGTACGCCTCAAGAATTGGTCTTTTAGGCGATTTTTTACGGCATCTGTACGGATTTGTTGAAACATTTCTTTTGCCGAAAAGGGTGGATTGACATAGAACACCCGATTCGTTTTTGCAAAAGCCCTCGTGAAGGAAAGAGAGACCGAGGAATAGGGATGATCCCATGGGAATAGTCCGAAATAAATGATGTCTATTTTATTCAAATCCGTTTGCATGAATTAAAATTTGTGGCCTATCTGATGGTCTAGCGGCGCATAGACTGCACTCGCTCGCGCAATACCTCCAATATTCTTTGATAGAAATGTAGGCTGTAATAAAATGCCCTGTAAGCTAGTACGCCAAAAACGCGATGCAGATACACTTGCATGGCAATAAAGGACAGGGAATACGTCACCAAAGTACCGTAAGCTGCACCGATGATGCCGTATCGGGAGATAAAGATATAATTGAAGCATATATTAATTGATGCACTGATGAGGGTAAAAAGAAAATTGATGCGCGGTCGTCCTGTAGAATCCAATACCGTTCCGAACTGAACGGCGAAGGGAATGAACAAGCCATAGAACATGGTTAGGCGAAGAATATTGGCGGCTTCCAAATAATCTTCTCCCGCTATGACAAGGATAAGTCCTTCTGCAAAAATCAGTACGAAAAGAAGCGCAGGTAGCAGAATCGCTAATATTGCACCCACTGCCTTTTCGTATAGCAGTTTGATGGCGGCTTTTCCTTCCTGCATGCGTCTCGCGCTTTGCGGAAAAAGGATAGATGCCATAGAAAAAGTAGGGGCTTCTGCCAAATTAGTGATCTTAAGCGCAGCATCGTATATTCCAACGGGTACTTCTCCTAGCATACGAGCGAGCATCAGGCGGTCAGTGCTTTTGTAGAACATGGTGCTGAGGTTTGTCCCCATCACATACTTACCGTAATGAAACAGTTTCCAGACCCATTCCCAGTCAACTTTTCGATCGAATTGTAAGAAAGGACGCGCAAAATAGTAAGAGAAAAATGCACCAACGGCGACGCCCAGCGTTCTGATTAATACTAGATTGGCGAGTTCGATCTTTTGCTGAAAGAGAAAGAACAACAAGATGTATAAAAAATAAATACTTTGTCGTACGAAAGTTCCCCAGAAGATGCCACGAAACTCTAGGTTGGCTTGCTGCATGAAGTTGAACTGCAAAAAAGGAATCAAAGCAATCGTAGTCAAACAGTGCAATTGCAATAGAGATTTCAAGGCGGGGACACGCAGCAATTCGCTGATCGGAGCAGCAAAAAAGTAGAGCGGAACAACTAAACAGATGCTCACCAAGACATTGAGATAAAAGGAAGCCGTTGCGATTTTTTTGTAGCCTTCGTCTTGAGCAGTAGAAAGAAATTTGACCAAAGCATTTTGCAGCAAACCTGTCCGTCCGACTTCTACTATGGTTACGATGGAAAGGAAAGCTGCCCATTGTCCCACTTCGGCTTTCGTCAAGGCACGAAACAAGATCATTACACTTATCAAGGCCAGGAACTGATTGGAGAATCGTTCCATAAGCGTAAGAAATCCCGACTTGATCCAATATGATTTTAGCTTACTCAATGTGTTGGCGTTGAGCGGATTGGTTTATTTCTTGGTAGTTGCCATTTTAGTAACGGATATTCAAGCATAAAGGTACAAAGGATACAAAAGCTACGTTCCTAATTTTCAATGTAACGGGTTTTTTATAAAATTCGATACGCTTTTTTTAGCATCTAAATTGCAAAGTAGGATGTTTTCTGAAACACTCAAGGGCATCTAAGAACAGGTAAGATTTATCTTTCTAAAAAAATGTATGTATGCTTATTTTTAGGTTTGACTTGCTTTTACAGTAGAACCCTTCCCCAGTGGTTGAAGCTCCTAAGTAACGTTCAAAAAATTAGATCGACATTTAAGTATGGATTCCGTTTCCAAAATTCGCAGAAAGTTTCTTTTCTGATGAGAAAAACTTTCTGCTTAAGGGATTTTAAGGGTGAAAAGCATCAAAAATCTCTAATTTTTG
>JBCCRX010000505.1:0-4169 GCA_039201015.1 Bacteroidota bacterium
GAAAATCTCAGGTCAGTTCAAATCGGGTCAGGATGCCTTTTGTATCCTGCGCTCCCTTATTGATACATTCAAAAAACGTAAATTAAATATCTTACATAACCTCAAAATCGTTATGGGGCATTCCATACCTGAGTAGTTACTAAATATGTTTTTCAAAACCCTTCTTTAATTTTTTTGGAAAGACATTTAGTTCATTTCGCTGTATTCTTTTGAGTTCTTTCAAACTTGCTTTAGCTAAACTTTCAAACTCTATATCAGATAAAATACTCGATTGATAAAGTAACTGTGATTCTATGGTTTTAATGCTATTAAATACTTCATCTTGCCAAATTTTTGCAGCATTTATTGTCTGTCTTATCAACCATTTCTCATTATTTAGTTCTTCTTTCCTCTCTCTTATATCTCTTTCCATGTTCACTAAATTAGTCATGGAGTTAATCAATTCTTTACACTTATCGTAAGCAGAAGGCTTCTGTTCTTCAAAGTGTCTATTTTGTAGTTCTTTATATGCTTTTCGTGATTCTGAACTAATACCCTTGATTCCCCTTCTTCTCAAATAAATCACCTCTGGGAGTGCGTGTAACAGATTATATGCAAATAAACTTAGTAAAAAATGTCCGATCCACCCTATAACAGAGGAAGGTCTAATAATAAACCATGCTATTCCGAAACAAGCAAATAATATCACCCATTTCCATGCAGTAAATTGATTGTATTTATCCATAAAACAGATTTATTTTTTAAGAATAAAAAAGATACAGTGACAGTTAAAAAACTGTTATATTTTGCTTGTAATAATAGACCTTATTCACAAAATAAGAACCTCTACATTTTAACTTTGATTATCAGCGAGTTAAAATTAGATATTTGTTTTTGTGAATAACCACTAATAGAGATAATCAGAAAAGATACAGCATGGATTTTGCTGTTAGATGGGTAAATAGTGTGGAATAGTTAATGAATACGTTTATATAGTTAAATTTTTGATAAAAATATTCTAGTTTAGCATCTACATTGCTAATTTAGAATATGTTATTTTATGGATATGGATTTCAAAATAGGTGAAAATATTAGAAAAATTAGAGAGCTTAGAGGCTATTCACAAGATTATATGGCAAGCCAGTTGGACATGAGCCAGCGTACTTATTCTAATTTAGAAGCGGATAAAAGTAAAGTAGATAAAGACCTATTAAGTAATGTAGCAAACATCCTTGAAGTTGATCCAATAAAACTGCTCACCTTTGATGAAAAAGCAATATTCACTAATTCGCCTCAATCAGGACATTACAATTCATCTGTAAATCAAATATCACAAGAACAATTAAAACTATTGGAAGAAACTATATCTATGCTTAAAAAAGAAATGACATTTTTGCATGAAGAAATTGCTTTTTTGAGAGGGTTAGTTCAGCAGCAAGAAATTGCATTTATGACTTGAATCCAAGTATAATAGCCTGAATTTTTACTAAAATTGTATATTCGTGAGTAAGAAGAAAAAGAAACGCAAAGAACATCGTGGTAGATGGCAAGCGCAAGGTGGTGGTTTGGAGGAATCCGAATCATGGGCGCAAGATGAGCCTTTAAGTAAAGAGGATGGTTTAAAGTTGTTGAATAAGTTGAAAGAAAAGATTTCTGACAAGGAACGAGAAAAAAGAGAGAAACTTTTTGAACAAGCAGAACGTTTTGTGGAAAATGCGCAAGGCGTACAAGCCACAAAGATTAAATCATTTGCAGATGCAGAAGATAAACGAATAAGAGTCGATTTAGAAATAAGATCGGGTTGGGCATTTGTCTGTTTGCTTATTCTTGTTGTCGCTGCTTATTTTCTGTTATTTTAATATTATTCTGGTATGGTAGTGCAAGAAATATCTTATGCTAATTTTATGGATAACTCAATCGTCTATGATGCTATGCAAATGCTTTGGTATGACCTATTAAATAGTCTAGCTTTAAAGCATGATTTTGCCTATAAACCTTATCTAAATTCATTACTTGCCAATGGGGAGAAAGACAGAGATGCAAACCCAATATTTAATACCTTTATTCAAGAATCAAATAGAGCGGTAAGAATTATTCAAATACCTGAAGAAGAACAACAAGCTACTCATATTCAAGCCTACTTGAATGTTTTTGGAGATGAAGAATATGATGAAAAAGTTATAGATGAATTGGTAATTCATTTGGTTTATTCTGAAACAGCTCGAAACCTTACAAAGGACTGGATGAAGGCTTGGTTAGTAGATGGCATAGAGAAGGAGGAAATGGAAACACTTTTAGAGGAACAAAGCCTTTTATTGGAAGAAGCAGCATAAAGATTTTTGGGTAATCCTCTGCTCACTATTGCAACAACTGCTCTGCAATGTTTCGATCATTGCTCAAGCGAGGAACCTTATTTTGCCCTCCTAGTTTTCCTTGTGCCTTCATGTAGTTTCGGAAGGTGCTAGGGGCTAAAGGACTGATTTTCAGCGGTCGTAATATTTTGCCTTTTATCAAATCCTCGTAATAGACATTTTGTGCTATCATATTTTGATCTAAAGTGGCTTCAAATGTAGCTAGATCAACAGGCTTTTGCTCGAACTCTACCAGCCACTCGTGATAGGGGAGTCCGCCTTCTGCTGGTGTAATATTGGGAGCAACCGTAAACTCAATGACGTTCACTGCAAATTGCTGAGCAGTCAGTAGCATCGCTTCTTCCACTTCTTTTCCAATAACGTGTTCGCCGAAAGCAGAAATGAAATGCTTGATGCGACCCGACACAACGATGCGATAAGGATGCAAAGAAACAAACTGTACAGTATCACCAATATTATATCCCCAAAGTCCCGCATTGCTATTAATGATAAGAGCATAATTGACACCGATTGCTACTTCGGCAAGGGAAAGTCGCGTAGGATTTTCCTGGAAAATCTCGTTGGTAGGGATGAATTCAAAAAAGATACCCGAATTAATATTCAGCAATAATCCTTTCTCTTTCTGTTGGTCTTGGAAAGCAATAAAACCTTCTGATGCAGGATAAGTCTCCACACTGTCAATACGCTCGCCGACCAGTTTTTCTAAACTAGCTCGATAGGGTTCGTAATTGACGCCACCATATACAAAAACAGAAAAATTGGGAAAAATCTCTTTTACCGTACTTTTTCCTGTGCGCTCTAAAAGTCGCTCGTAATACATCTGTACCCAAGGCGGAATACCAGAAATCAAGCGCATATCCTTACCAATCGTTTCTTCTACCACTCGATCCACTTTTTCTTCCCAAGCTTCTATACAGTTAGTCTCCCAACTAGGCAACTGGCTGCTTTTTAGCCAATTAGGTATCATGTGATTAGAAATACCAGAAAGTCTTCCCGTCAGTATTCCATTTGTTTTTTGTAGTTTAGGGCTACCTGATAAAAAAATCATTTTACCGTCTAAAAAAGCACGATTACCTGTTTCTACGGCATAATTGAAAAGTGCATTGCGAGCAGTATTGAAGTGATTGGGAATACTTTGTTTGGTGATCGGGATGTATTTGACACCAGAAGTCGTACCAGAAGTTTTGGCAAAATATTTAGGTTTTCCTTTCCACAAGACATTGTCTTCTCCTGCTTTGATACGCTCAACGTAAGTCCGCATACCTTCGTAATCTTGAATCGGAACGTGTTTTTTGAAGTCTTCATAAGTTTGAATGGCTGCAAACTGATGAGCCTTCCCAAAAACTGTGTCTTTTCCTACTTCTACTAAATCTAACATCAACTGCTCCTGAGCACGAACTGCATCCAAAGACCATTTTTCGATATTTCGTGCAATGATCTTGGCAAAAGGATAGATTAAAGTGGATTTGAAATTCAATTGTATAGTTTATTCGTCTAATTGATCTTCTCCCTTTGAAAAACCTTGATTCGTTTGAAAGGACTCGACCTGTCCGCCTTAGGCTGATATCCTTTTAAACGAAAACGAACGAAATTTTAATAGTTGGAGATATTTTCTAAAGATACTTGACCAAATGAAATCATTTAGAGCCATAAATCAGAAAGTGTATAGGAAGGAAAAACCTATCACGTAGCATTCTATATTACAAGCATCAGCTAATGTTTTTAGCTACATAGCATACATACTCACGTTTCGCTGAAATCTATTTTGAAAAAATGAATTTGCAACAGAAGTGCTACATACAATTGAAATTTTTCTGC
>JBCCRX010000506.1:0-4163 GCA_039201015.1 Bacteroidota bacterium
CCGTGAATAAAAGCTTGAAAAACAATACTTAGGGCGAGTTTATTTTGTTTAGTCTTTTTGGTGCTTTTGCAACGCTAAAAAAGAAATTCAGTCTTGGCTTTTTTGGTGCTTTTTGTGCTAAGACAAAAAGAACATGTTATTTCCCGAAATCGTACAGCTAGATCACAAAAATTTTCAAAGAACCTTTCTTTTATTCAATAATCTCCAAAACCGTACTAAAAGACACATATTTATTCAAAAACTGCTTGGCGTGAATCTTTTTGTGTTCATCAGAGTGGTTCTCTCTATAAGCCTGGAAGGTTTTTATATCTGGGCAGAGGTATTGGATCGCATAAGTGATCCCGTCCGTTTCATTCAGTCCAATTAACTTACATATTCGATGCCCCAGAAAATTTCCCATACGCACGACCTTAGGAATGTGCGTACTGCGCATCCACTGCAGCCATTCCTTCTCTATATTTTCATCTATTTTGTAAGTAACATTGTATAGATACATAAGCGATTGATCCAGTTGTGTTATTCAAATGTAAACTAGAATTGATAAAAGGCAGTGCTTTTTTGCTTGTTTTTTTCCTTCAACGTCTATGATTCTACGCATAATTTCAAAGAGATACCAACTTTTTGTGGATTTAGAAGGCGAAATCTTCATTTTTTCAACTTTATATCCCTTTGAGAATTACAATAAGCTTTCCTTTACAATTATATGCTATCTTAAAGCGTATAATCTCGGTACACTGTAACAAAAGTTTCTTCGCATTTTAGATGGGAGAGTTTAAGGGAGAAAAAAGGGTTTTTCTAAAACCCTTTTTTCTCCCTCTCCCCTTGTTCGCCGCCGTCGAAGACGGCGGTAGATAGGGTTTGTGAAGCTCGAAATTCTAAGGAATTTCTCGCTTTTCAAAATTAAAACAAACTTAGTTTACAGTGTACTCAGTATTTACGACAAAAAAAAATTAAAGCCAGACAATGAAATTATGGACACTACTTTTGGGCTTATTTTTGTGGACTTGCCCAAGCTTTTCTCAACCCAACGACTACGAATTTATTGATTACACTTACCAAGAATACATCAAATCGGTCAAATTCAGTGTAAGTGGATTGGACTTGAGCTATCCGATTTTAGATGCAGAATCGGGCAATCAGCTGAAATTGGCTTTTGACGATTTGGAATATGAAATCAGTAACTATTTTTATAAAATCGTGCATTGTAATGCGGATTGGACTCCTTCCAGTCTATCCGATTTAGAATACATAGACGGTTTTTCAGAAGCTAGAATCCAGAATGCCACCTATTCTTTCAATACTTTGATCGGCTATACCCATTACGATTTGTACTTGCCGAATCGCGATACCCGTTTCACGAAATCAGGAAATTATTTGTTGATCGTTTATAATGAAGACGACGACGAATTGATTTTAACGCGTCGCTTTATGGTGGTCGAGCCACTGCTCAAAATCAGTGGAGACATTAATGCGCCCGTCAATGTAAGTAAAATAAGAACGCACCAAGAAGTCGATTTTAGAGTCAATTTTGAAGGCGTGCGACTGCGAAATCCGCAAAAAGAAATTCGAGCAACGGTGCTTCAAAATGGACGTTGGGACAATGCCGTGACCGACATACCACCGATGTTTGTTCGCGTGAATGAGCTGATCTACAATTATCAAGGACGTATCGTATTTCCTGGTGGCAACGAATATCGTTTTTTTGATATTCGAGATTTGCGTGTGCGAAATAACAGCGTTTTAAATATTGATCGCTTTGATAATTATTATGACGTAACGCTCTACAACGACCGAAAAAGAAGAAACGATCCCTACTTATTTCGAGAAGATTTGAATGGAAATTTTGTGATTGATCACCGACAAAATCGCCAACCTGATACGCAAAATGATTATGCACAAGTACTGTTCTCCCTCTACAGTCCTGCGGAGTACGAAGGCGAAGTCTATATTTTTGGAGCATTCACCGATTGGCAATTAAAAGAAGACTTCAAAATGATTTACAACCCCAATGTCAGTGCTTATGTACAAAAAGTAGAATTGAAAGAGGGCTTTTACAATTATGCTTATGCAGTGGAAGGAAAAGAAAAGGACGCCGAACCCAGTATCCAAGATACGGAAGGTAGTTGGTTTAGCACTGAAAATGAATACTTAATCCTAATGTATTATCGCCCATTTGGTGCGCGCTTCGATCAATTGATTGGAACGTATCTACTGGCCTTTCAGTAGGGTAGAGGGAGTAAGGCTTAGTTCTCTTGGGATAGATAGCAGTCAACTATTTTCAAATGTAAAAGTTAGGCAGTAACCTGTAGCTGAGTGTCGTCAACTTGTAGCTACCGCCCAACTTGGTTAATGGACTGCTGGATGCCCTAACCCATTTCTGAAACTACTTCCTGCACCTCTGGCACCATACGTTTCAACATGCCTTCAATACCTGCTTTCAAAGTGACCGTCGAGGAAGGACAACCACTGCAAGAACCCTGTAAAATTACCGTAACTACGCCTTCGTGAAAAGACTTAAATTCGATATTCCCGCCGTCCATCTCTACAGCTGGCTTCACGTAGGTATCTATTAGTTCTCGGATTTTCTTCACCAATTCCGCCTCATCCTCCGTATATTCATAGCTCGCGCCTCGTTCTTCTTCGATTTTCGCCATGGCTTCCTCAAAACCTTCCTTCACAATCTCCTTTTCTCCTTCCACATACTCCTTTACGAACTTTTTGATAGGCAGTTTAATGTCTTCCCAAGCATAATTAAACTCTTTGGTAACTGTTACGAAATTATTACATACATAAACGCCTTTCACATACGGGAAGTCAAACAATTCAGTACCTAATGGCGACCATGCTCTTGCTAATTCCTCTTCCCTAAAATCTGCTGTACCGCGATACAACATTCGATTGGTCACAAATTTCAAAGATTCGGGATTAGGCGTTTGTTCTGTGTAAAGCATTACGGGGCTTTTGACGACTGTATTTTCCATGTTTAAATGATAATTTTTTTGAACTTGCTTGAGTAAGTAGGTGGACAATTTTGAATTACGTTTAGCGCGCCATCGCCTCACGCCTGAGCTTGGCTCGCTGCAAGCGCGATGCTGCCGAGTTTAATAGTAAATAGTAGCTTAATTTTGCCCGACTATTTAAGTACTTGGACACATCCATTTTGGCAATAAATTTGAAATCGTTTAATTTGAGACACTGATAATCAAAAAAAATAGCCTCACTATTCCTTCGTGCCTTAAATGGGGCAGAGACCTTATTTAATCTTACAACACTACTTCTGCGTAAACAAAGCCTAGTTTTGGAAAGTTTTGAAAGTCGCCTAAAGATTACTTCCCTTTAAACAATGAATTACTCAATCGAAGTATTAAAGACCTTTCAAGTTCTCTAAGGCAAAGTGGAGAAAATAGTTAGTCAGTTAGACCAGCTATTTTTCCCCTAAAAGGATAGAGAGCAGTATAAATAGACGATTATTCATTCTACTTTGCTCTACTCGTTTTCGTTTTCTGTTTCTTTAAGCTGCGTTCCATGGCTTCCGAAGCTTCCGCCACGGCTGCCTCAAAAGTTTTATCAGAAGATTTAGTCACCAGCAAATCACCTGGAATCTGTAGCTGAATCTCTGCTATCTTATCCTTGATTTTAGAAGATTTATTCTCCAGCTTTAAAACCACTCTTACATCCAAGATACGATCATGAAATCGCTCCAATTTTCCTATTTTCTTATCAATAAAATCCACTAATTTTTGATCGACTTTAAAATCAATCGCTTCCGTTTGTATTTTCATAATATTTGAGTTTTAGCGTGTAATTTGCAAGACTGCCTTTTCGTGAACGAATCAAAATTAAAGCTGGCTTCTAATGTCTTGTATCTACTCTCCACTCTTAGGATGTGCTTGCCGATAAGCCCTTCTCAATTTTTCGATAGAGTTGTGCGTATAAATTTGGGTAGCGGATAGGTTGCTGTGTCCGAGCAGTTCCTTTATGGCATTCAATTCCGCGCCTTCATCAGAAAGATGTGTCGCAAAACTATGCCGAATTGTATGTGGACTACGCTGTTCTATGGTCGTAACCTGCGAAAGATAGCGATGCACAATATTATAGACCAACTTAGGATAAAGCGGTTTTCCCTTGTCCGTGTAAAATAATTCAGGATGATCTGACTTAGG
>JBCCRX010000507.1:0-4124 GCA_039201015.1 Bacteroidota bacterium
TAGCTGCGGAGGCTCAGGAAGCAACGGTAAAGTTATTTCTACACACATTAAAGCTAATTATATCTATCTCAAAGATAACATTATATTTGATTGTAATGACGGGATGCATCTTACTTCTGATATAGCAAATCCAAAAATCTTTGTAGAAAATAATGTCTTAAGCAATATTCATAATTATACAAATCACGAAAAAAAATCTTGTGCTTTTCGATTAGGCGTGAATGTCAATCTGATTGGCAATACGATAGAAAACGTAGATTATGCGATCGTGTGTAATTCAAAAAATATAGATAATATCGTATTACAGCGGAATATAATAGCGAAGGTAAAATTTGAAAACCGAATACCCAAAAGAGTGCTATTTCAAGAAGAAGGTAATCAATGGTATTCAGTCTCCCGTAATCCTTCTTTAAAAATCAGTTCTTACGTTGGCAAATGGACAAAAATCAAACAATTTTAAAATTAGGTAAACAAAACTATGTTGCACTATTCTGCAACACCCTCAACGGAGGAGGGGCAGAGCGAGTAATGGTAACATTAGCTAACGGTTTTGTTCAGCGTGGTTTAAAAGTTGATTTTTTACTCTGCCAGAAAGTAGGAAGCTTACTAGAGGAACTAAACTCCAGTGTACGCATAATTGATCTTAAAACTAGCCGAACCAGAAATGTTATTTTCAAGTTAGCTCGATTTTTGTTTAAAAATAAGCCAGATGTTCTACTTTCCACACAAACACATATTAATATTACTAGTGTATTAGCCAATTGGTTATCTTTCAAGTCCACAAAAAATGTAATAAGAGAAGCTAGTACTCCTTCCATTGCAAATCATCATCATTCCTATACTAAGCAGCCCTTGTTAAGAAACATTTACAAGAAAATTTATCGGTCTGCGGATGCTATCGTCAGTGTGTCTTTTGAATCTAGAAAAGATATTGTTAAATACTACGAACTTAGTGAATCAAAAATATATAACATATATAATCCAATTTATTCTACTCAACTGATAAACAAATCATTAGAACCAGTAGCCCACGATTGGCTAAATGATAAGAGTAAGCGAGTTATTATCGGAATGGGAAGAATCGCAACGCCCAAAAATTTTCCAAATCTTGTCCGTGCTTTTGCTTTAGTACATCAACAAATGTCAAACTCACGCCTAATGATTCTAGGGTCTAAAAGACCTCGATTCGTTCATGTTTACGAAGAAGTTTGTTCAGTAATTGAGCAGAATGGACTTCAAGAAGTAGTAGACCTGTGTGGTTTTGTCAGCAATCCTTTTGCTTATCTCAGTAAAGCAGCACTTTTTGTTTTATCATCTGATTGGGAGGGACTGCCAGGAAGTCTTATTCAGGCACTTAGTTGTGGTTGTCCCGTCGTGAGTACTAAATGCAAAAGTGGACCTACTGAAATATTAGAAAATGGAAAATATGGTCGTCTTGTAGAAACTAATAATGCTCCTGCATTAGCTGATGCTATCAGGATGACTCTAGAAAATCCACCAGATAGATCAGTGCTTGTACAAAGAGGACAGTTTTTTGATGTGGATAATGCGGTGGAAAGCTATATTGAATTATTTCATAAAGTAATTTGACAAGTATTAGTTGAATGATTTCCTTGTCCTCTGCACAAAAGCTACTAAAAAAGTGCCACATAGAAAAAACACAAAAACAATCCTATTGATAGGACCTTTGCCCAATAAGAACAGCACCCGTATCGGAGGCGCAAAAGTTTCTTTTGCTGGTTTTGTTACTTATTTGGAAGAACAAAATATAGCGCATCAGGTCATTAACATTGATAAATACGGTAGAAAACATGGTACAGCCTTGGCTAACTTATTCTACTTAGTCGTTAATTTTGTAAGACATATTTTTTTTGTCGATTTAGTAATGCTTAATTTCTCTCAACGTGGCTCTAAAATTATAGCTCCTTTTCTCTACTTAATTGCACGCACTTGCAGAACAAAAATTGCTTTTAGAATTTTTGGAGGTGAAGCAAAAGTTATTTTTCAATCGCTGATCTGGCGAGTAATTTGGAAATCTACTATCTTGAACAGTGATGTTGTTTTTTTGCAAACTAAAGAATTACTAGACTATTTTAAAGGACATAGCAAAAATTTACAATGGCTTCCCACTAGCAGAAAACATGTAAAAAAACAGCTTTCAGATATTTCTTTCCAAAGACGCTTCGTATTCCTAGGGCAAGTAAAAATATCCAAAGGAATACTACATATCAGGGAGGCTATTGAGCAGCTAGATAGTGCCTATACTATACACATTTACGGACCTATTTATGAAGAAAATCTCAAATTTTTAGCACAAAAAAGTTATTATAAAGGTTTTGTAGAGCCAAGTAAGGTGATAGAAACGCTGAAAGATTATGATGTTCTGATACTGCCTACTTATTACAGAGGGGAAGGCTATCCTGGGGTGTTAATTGAAGCTTACTCTCTTGGCATACCAGTTATTACGACCAATTGGCGATTTATCCCTGAAATTGTGAAAGACGGCGAAACTGGTATATTGATAGAGCCAAAATCTACTAGAAGCCTGGTTGCCGCTATTCAGCACTTCAATGCAGAAAACTATTCAGCTTATTCAAAAAAGGCTTTTGAATACTTCAATTTATTTGATGCTGATGTCGTCAACGATAAATTGATTCGAACTTTGAATGCTCTTTGAGCCAATTACTTTTTAAATAGCATATTTCTTTGGAGCAAACTATATTTATCGTTGGAGTAGGACGTTCAGGTACAAGTATGTTGATGACGTTGCTGAATGGGCACTCCAAAATTGCATTTACGCCCGAAACACACTTTCTCCGCTTTTATATGGGGAGTCAAGAAATCCAAGCTGAATTTGAGGCTAAAGGAGTGACCAAATTCAAAGAAATCATTGATCAAGATGACTATTACAAAAGACTCCATATTGATTCATCTGAACTTTTAGCACCTTACCTAAAAGAAAAGAAAGTATTTGATTTAAGGGCAATTTACAAAGAAATACTAAGCACTTATCTTCGTCGAAAAGATAAAACATACATTGGAGATAAAGACCCTCGATACATTGACTACTTGCCTATTATCAAGCAAATATACCCAAATGCGAAAATCATACATATTTATAGAGACCCAAGAGATATTGTGCTTTCTAAAACTAAAGCAGATTGGTCTGCACATCGTCCCTACTGGATGAATGCTATTATCAGTCAAGTACAGATTAAAAAAGGAAGAAAAAAAATACAAGAACTGTTTGACGGTCACTTCTATGAACTTTCTTATGAATCTTTAGTTGCCAATCCCAATGAAAGTCTAACAAAGTTACTAGCCTTCTTAGACTTAGAGCTTGAAAAGGAAATGCTGGATTTGAGGAAATCTGCTGAAGAGCTAGTAGATAAAGCAGAAATGCAGTGGAAAAACAATACTTTTAAACCTGTAATGAATGCCAACAAAGAAAAATGGCGTAAAGGATTAAGTACTTCTCAGATACGTTGCACGGAAATAATTTGTAAAGAATGGTTCAAAAACTTAGGGTATGGATATTCAAAAGTTAAAATCAATTTCATGGAAGAACTATTCTATCAATTGATATTTGCCGCTCAAAATCTTCAAGAATTAGTCTATGATCGGCAGCTCAGCAAGCAAATGAAAAAAACACTCCTAGAAGCAGAAAAAAATTAGTTTCTTCTTTCTATGCTAAACAAACTCACCACCGCTTTCCAGGCTGCAAAAGATTTTGGCTTCAAATGGACGTTTCAGCGATTGTTCTATGAATTGAGATTGCGAACTGGCTATCATAAGCGTATCCTGCCGAAAAGAGCTTGGAAAACAAACGAATTAGAAGCTTGGATGAGCGAAGGGATAGACACAAAAAACCTTAAAGCCGAATGGGAAAACACTAAGCGTAATTATTTTTTCTCTATAAAAGAAAAAGAAGCCTTAGCAGAGGCAGTTGCTGCTGTACACAAAAACGATAAATCAAAGTACAAGCGACTGATTAGTGAGTATAATCCCGATAAATTGATTTATTTCACACATCTGGAGTACGAAGTTACTTATCCTGACGTTTGGTTCACCAATCCTTTCTTATCGCCTCCTGTACAATGTGAAAGAGATAAACATTGGTCAGA
>JBCCRX010000508.1:0-4116 GCA_039201015.1 Bacteroidota bacterium
CGGGCTGGGCCAAGCTTCAGCTCTGATTAGCACCTTGTTTTGGCTCATACAGTATTTTGTTTTTAACGCCTTTTTGGCACTTTTTTCACTAAAAGAAATTAGGTCGATTTTGATAATTCCTCAAAAAAATTCAGAGAACCGTTATTTGTTCCTTTTGTGAGAGCAACTACTGCCTGCTTACCTTACCTTACCTTACCTCAAACACGACTAACAGATCATTATTCCTTCCCGCAATCAAATAATTTTTCCCTCGTCCAAGATGTTTTATTTCAATTAAAGTTTTTGCATTTCCTGAAATATTCAGATCATCTTTTTGACTCCTATCTACTTTCAACTGTCCACTTTGATTGCCGTACAGCACCAGACCCGAACCCGTATCCCAACGAGGCGTTTCGACTTCTGTGTTGTAGATATTTCCAATTACAATGGCATCTTCGTAGCCATCTTTGTTCACATCCATTACGACTGCATCCAGCAAGGGAAATTGTTGTGCTTCGGCGGGCAAATAGTTGATTTCGAAGTCGTTATTCCCTTTATTGATTAGCACAAAAGACCTAAAATCCGTTGCCTCCAAAGCCAAGGAATTATCCAGTTTCTCATCACCATAAATATCTGCCATTGTTGCTTTAGCAAAAGCGTCGTAAGTCTGAAATTTGGCTTCGATAAAAGGCATTTGTTGGGAAGAACACTCCCGTCCACGCACAGGCACGTATTCGTCTTTGTACTGCTTACTCAGAACAATATCGTAAGAACCATTTTCATCAAAATCGTTGGCAAAAACCTTGAAAGGCTTCTTAGGTGAAGCAGAGAATTTAGTATTTAGACCAAGATTACCAATCAAATAATCAGGCTTGCCGTCTTTATTGACATCCATTTCGTGCGCGCTGAAATACCATCCTTTCATCGCATTCAAAGCTTCATTTTCGGCTGTGATATTTTTGTATTTTCCATTTTCATTAATAAATAAACCGACGCTCGTCCACTCTCCCAATGCAATGAAATCTGTATGTCCATCTTGGTTGAAATCGGTCGGTAAAATGGCATTAATGATACCAAAATCCTTCAATTCAGGGGCAATTTCCGTTGTCACGTCTATGAATTTTCCACTTGCATTCTCATATAAAAAAGAAGGTGCAGATTGTGGATATTGCTGCGGCATGATTCGATTGCCTTCTATCAAATCCAAGTCGCCATCCTGATCGAAATCAATACTCGCTACTGCTTTACCACTGTAGGCAGAAAAAGGCAGTTTGCTTTCCATAAATCCACCTTTACCATCATTCCAATACAAACGATTGGCGTACCTTAAATCACTAGCTATAAAGGCATTATCACCACTTACCACAAACAAATCTTGATCGCCATCCTGATCGGCATCGAAAAAGTGCGCGTTCACATCTTCGTGCGCTTTATCTCGCAAAAAGGCATAGACCTCTTGCTTCTCAAATCCTCTTTTGGTCTGCAAAAATAGTGTTGCCGCTTGTCCCGCCGCACCACCAACAAAAATATCGTCTAGTCCGTCGCCATTCACATCGCCTTTGGTCAAGCAAGGTCCAAGAGTAGATTGCTTGTAAGGCAGCAAAACTTCTTTCGCAAAATCATCGTAGTCATTTTCTTGATGCCGATACATCAGCTTCAATGCCCCTAAAGAAACCTTTTGAAATAGGGAAGAAACCGCTGTTTCTTCTGTTTGCAACTGAAGGGCATCCAATTTCTTAAATATCAATACCTGATTGCTTTTTACTTGGTAGCGTTCTTCCACCAAGCCACTCCCCCACTCCACCCGAACCGTATCTATCAAGCGCGCTTTACCAACACCAAAATGCGCCACATTTTCGGTCGCAGAATAATAGCCTTTCACTCGTTTACTTTCTACCAATTGTTGCTGTCCCGCATACTTTATTGTCACTTTCGCAAAAGTCTCCGAAAGCACTCCTTCCAGTTGCACACGCAAATAATTCGCACTTTGGGTCTCTGAGCTCAAGTTTTGGTATAAAAAAGCAGCTTCGTCTATATTATTGACCACCAAATCTAGGTCTCCGTCGAGGTCTAAATCAGCGTAGGCAGCACCATTGGAAAAACTCACTTGATTCATACCCGTCGCTGCGGTTTCATCCTTAAAGTTCAAATTGGATTGATTGAGATAGAAAAGGTTGGCAAGTGCTTCGGAAGGCATGGCGTCGTACAATTTCTGTTTTACCTCAATTGGAACATTGCCTTTGTAAGTGGCTTTTGCTTGATTGATTTTGTTTTTTAAATCATTGTCCAAACCATATTTTCGATAGCCATTGGTCACGTAAATATCTTTCCATCCATCGTTGTTCCAATCAGCTAGTAGCCCCGCCCAACTCCAATCCGTCTTAGCAATTTCACTGAAATGCGCCACATTTTGATAATTGCCATCACCTTTATTGACTTGCAGCGAATTAAACATGTATTGATGCGGCAAATCCAAGCCATTCACCAGCAGATCAAAATTCTTGATGCTCATAGAGGCCATCAGCGTCTTAGCGCGATAGTGATCGTTGGATGCCATGTCCAGCACGTAGATATCTTGCTTTCCATCGTTGTTCATATCCGCAACATCCACGCCCATTCCATAAAAGGACATCTGATTCATGCGCAACTTGGATTCATCGCGAAAAGTGCCATTGTGCTGATTGATGTAGAGATTATCAGGCACATAATAATCGTTTGCGATGTAAATATCGAGCCAGCCATCATCATTGATATCGCTGACGGAAAGCCCCAAACCAAAAGTTGGATTCAATAAACCCGCTGCTTTGGTGATGTCTGTGTATTTGTCGTTATCATTGCGGTAGAGGTGGCTGGAACTTTGCCATCTCAATTCAGGACGCTCGCCCATCAATCGAAAAAAAGTGACTGGATCGACGCCGTAGAGTTCATTTTCATTGGCAACAATCGCATCCAAATCACCGTCCTGATCGAAATCGAAAAAAGCAGTTTGGGTACTAATGCCTTGATCTGCTAGACCATACTTCGCCGCCGCTTCTCGGAACGTGTTGTTCTTTTGGTTGATAAAGAGTAAGTTAGCCCTTTGTTCTTTCTCAAAAGGACCACCTTGCGATACGTAGATGTCCAGCCAGTCATCGCCATTCACGTCCGCAAAAGTGACGCCATTTGACCAAGCTTTACCGACATTGATGCCGGCATTAGCAGAAATATCTTCAAATTCCAAATCGCCTTTATTGAGGTAGAGTTTATTTTCGACTTGATTGCCGCAGAAAAAAATATCGGGTAAGCCGTCATTATTAATGTCTGCGATTCCCACGCCCGCGCCATTGTAGAAAAAGTCAAAGTCAAAGAGGTTCTCTTTTGTTGCTATATTTGGCGTAATCGCATTGTTGAAATCAATGCCTGATTGTGCCGCCTCTATTTGTCGGAACTGTGGTGCTGCGGTGGGCTCAAGAACGAATATCTTTTTCGTTTTTTCACTTGTCTTACAAGCAAATACCAGACATAATACCAAAGGGTAGCAGGAAAGTGACGCCACTTTCTTAGGAATCAAAAAATTTTTCATTCTATGTTTTTGTGTCTTTTTGCGTTTGAAGGGCTAAGGTCATCTGTTCATACAATTAGTGGTGTAAAAGCTATGATTTTGATGCAAAGATAAACAAGACTGATTTTTTGGAGCGTCTTGTGTTTGTAAATACTGAGGCGAAGAACATGTAATGTTCAAATTTTAGGCTCATCAGAGAATTTTGTATGGAGATAAAACTACATAATATTCTCTCTCCACAAACCCCTTTCTAGTGGGAAATAACCGAAGATTCAAATTTTATTGGAATTAAAGTTTGAATTGCTAAGTTCGACTTTGCCCATTAGCACTTAGCTGTTGGCTATTAGCTGCTAAATACTTCTTAGCCAAGCGTTTCGATTTATTAACGGTCGATCTTTTCGGAAAATCGTAGCAAAATACCAATTTGATTTTGACTCGCCAAGCAGCTAAGGACTTTAGGAACGACGCACAAATAACCTCAGATTCTTGACTTCATCTTTACGCCTTAGGCGAACAGGTTTTGCGCTACTTTTCGTTAGAAAAAGTCTTATGTCCGCCTAAGGCGGATTGCGATTTTTCTGCCTCCATTAGCACAA
>JBCCRX010000509.1:0-4114 GCA_039201015.1 Bacteroidota bacterium
ATATCTTCAAGTAGTAGATTGAAGGATTTACGATCATAGCTCGTCGTATCTTTGAATTGTCGATCTGTTGTTATTAATTTGTAGTTCATGTTTTTCGCCTAAATTACGTAATCTACTCAGTATCAAAGTAAAACAAGTCTATTAAGTTTCTTTGTATTTTAGATAGGGAGTTTGAGGGAGAAAAAAGGGTTTCAGAAAAACCCTTTTTTCTCCCTCAACCCTTTTTCGCCGCCGTCTTCGACGGCGGCAGATAGGTTTTTTAAAGCTCGAAATGCTAAGGAATTTCTCGCTTCTCAAAATTAAAACAAACTTAGTTTACAGTGTACTAAGCTCGACTTTAGCCATTAGCAGTTGGCATTTGGCTATTAGCTAGTAGCGTTTTACCTACAGTAACTATATTTATTCACACTCAGTAAAAAAGTATAAGTGTAAGTAAATTTATCATACTGCCTTGTAAGCACCTATGGTACAAGCTAACAGCTAACAGCTAAAGCCGAGCTAAGGAAGACAAACGTAGATGTGGAAGCAATTTTTAATCCGCTACCTAAGAACAGAAAAAGTATAAATATTTACTAAAAATTATTCATCTTCTTACTTTTTACTGTCCTTACGGTAGTCGGAAAATGGTAATAGTACGGGACTGGCAGGATGCAGTTCGACGAAACCCTAAAGTAACAGTCAAATCAGGACTACATATCAGCCGTCGGGAGTAAGCATGATTTTGAAAGGAGCCGCAATGGCTAGGATGGATTGCTACATTTGGTTGGAAAGTTCTCTATTAGTAATCGTAGAAAATGGAATTTAGTTGCTTGCGCGTCACTTTTTTTTGCTATTTCATCAATTTTAACGCTTCACTAACGGTCTGGACTGGAAATTTACAAACCTTATTCTGACAGACGTAGATATAAGTGTCCCCTTCTTGTAGTTTACCCTCCAGAAGTTCAAGCGTTCCCTCGCTTGCGCCACCCAACAAGATCGCATTTGGGAGGTAGTGAGTCAGCATTTCTTTCTGGAGTGAAGGATAATCTACACCAACGATTGCTATTTCGTAAGGTTCTTGTAGCATATCCAAATAAAGCTGCAACCAATTGGAGTAAAAACTAGGATTCTGTGCGGATTCTATGGTGGCAGAAATATTTGACAACATTTGTTTTGCTTGCTCCAAATAGGAAGGTTCGTATAAATACAGACCCAGCAAATGAAGATTTCTCGCCATCATTGAATTAGAAGCGGGAATGACGTTGTCGCTGGTTTCTATTTTTTGAGCGACCAAAGGCGGATCTAACTTGGAAGTATAATTGAAAAAACCTTTTTCGGTATCGTAGAAATTGCGGAGGGTGTATTCCGTTAAATCTTTGGCATGATACAGCCATTTTTCGTCGAACGTGACTTCATAAAGACCAGCAAATGCTTGAATCGTCAGGGCGTAATCATCCAAAAAGGCATTGATGACCGATTTTCCGTCTTTGTGATTGCGCAAAAGTCGATGATCGGCTTGGAGCATGTTTTTCAGCAAAAAATCTGCATTCTTCAAAGCGGTTTCCAGATAAACTTCTTGACCCAATGCTTTATAAGCATCCACGTAGCCCTTGAGCATCAAAGCATTCCAAGCCGTCAATATTTTATCATCGGTGCCAGGACGTTCTCGCTTTGCTCTTGCTGCCAATAGCTTCTTTTTTGCATCATCAATTGTGGTTTGGGCCGCCTTTTTGCTCACATCAAATTCCGTCGCAATATCCGCCAATAACTTCTTTCGATACAAAACATTGGTGTCCTCCCAATTACCGTCTTTTTCCACTTCGTAATAAGCGTTGAAGAGCGCCGCTTGTTTTTCATCTTTCAATACACTGGCTATTTCTTCAGCAGTCCAGACGTAGAATTTACCTTCTTCTCCTTCGCTGTCCGCATCCAAAGAAGAATAGAATCCGCCATTGTCATCAGTTAGCTCTCTTGCCACAAAAGACAAGGTTTTTTCTATGACTTGTTTGTAGAGTGGCGCTTTCGTCCATTGGTAGGCTTGGGCATATAAACTCACGAGTTGCCCATTGTCGTAAAGCATTTTTTCAAAGTGCGGTACTTTCCAATCCGCATCGGTAGAATAGCGCGCAAAGCCGCCACCCAAATGATCGTAAATACCTCCAAAAGCCATATTATCTAAGGTCTTTATGGCTGCTTTTTTAGCCGTTTCATTCTTTTTTTGATAAGCGTATTGAAGCAAATATTCGTAATTGTTGGGCATCGGAAATTTAGGCGCGCCTTGTCGTCCACCTTTCTTTTTATCGATGCTTGCTACGAACTTTTCCGTCCAATTGACCAATTGATCGTCTGTAAATTGAATGTTTTTTTCCTTAATTTCTATTTGATCTACACTCTGAATGCCTTCGGTGAGTTGCTCGGCATAAGTAGCTAGTTTTTCGGGCTCTTTTTCGTATAATTCTAGAAAGTATTCTAAGACTTTCACCCATTCTTTTTTAGGAAAATAGGTGCCCGCCCAAACCGGACGTCCGTCGGGCAGCGCGAAAGCATTGAGTGGCCAGCCACAGTTTTTGTTGGTCGCCAAATGGCAAGCACTCATATATACATTGTCAATATCGGGACGCTCTTCTCGATCCACTTTGATTGCCACAAAATGCTTGTTCATCAAATTGGCAACCGTCGTGTCTTCAAAAGACTCGTGTTCCATGACGTGACACCAATGACAAGCTGCATAACCGACACTGATAATCAATAACTTATCTTCTTCTTTTGCTTTTTGCAATGCTTTTTCGCCCCAAGGATACCAGTTCACTGGATTGTGCGCGTGTTGCAGCAAATAAGGACTACTTTCTCGAATCAATTCATTGGTATATTGATGCGACTGAGCAGTGGAATTGGTTTGCTGACAAGCGAAAGTGAGCAAGAAAAATACGGCATATCGAATGGTGTAAAGAACGGATTGTTTGTGGCTTATGAAATTTCGTCTTGCATAGCCAAAATCTTTGATATTGCTCAATTTATGATGTTTGAAATTAATCAATTTGATGTTCATTTTTGGGAGAACGTTTAAGTAAGAGGACAGATTTAGGAAGTCAGAAGTCAGAAGTCAGAAGTCAGACGCAAAATACTCATAATCAAATCTTCATAAAAATCTATGTGTAAATTGATTTTGTCCAATGTACTTACTACAGAAACAAGCAAGCTAGATTTACTAAATTCTGAAAATTTAGCAAATCACTATATCTGATTTGCTAAATCTCAAAGATTTAGCAAATCTCTTGCATCACTTCGCTGGACTCGTCCATTGGCTAGCTTTTACTCTAAACCGCCAAGGCTGATCCACCCATTCTTCCGCATAAGCGATACCCACTCTTGAACTTGCTAGAATGTCCTCTTTTTTATAGAATGTTCCATCTTCCGCCAAGTAGATTAGGCTGTTTTCTTTCACCAAACTACTTCCATGATAGTTCGTCGTGATCGCCATAGCTTGGCTTAAAGCACCTGGTCCAGCAGTCAATCTTCGCTCTGGCTGCTGCATCTTTCGTCTTTCCAGCATATAGTTTAGTCCTTCGATGGGTTCTATGGCTCTAATCAATACTGCTTGGGCCATACCTTCTGGCGCAGTGACTACGTTGAATAGATGATGAATGCCATAGCAAAGCGTGATGTAGGCCGTACCACCTTGCATAAACATGACGCTGGTGCGCTTTGTTCTTTTATTGCCGTACGCATGGCAGGCTTTGTCGTCTGGCGCGCGATAGGCTTCTGTTTCGACGATTCGACCGACGGTTTTTTGTTGGTTGAAATTGGTGACCAATAACTTACCCAATAGTGCCTTTGCATTTTGAACTACGTCAGTTTGGAGGTAAAAATCTAAGGGCAGTTTTTGCATTGATTTTGCTTAAAAGTCAATTGTAGAAATTAGCTAAACCACAAAGGACATAAAGGACTTATAGCAGCAAAGCTGCAAGGGCTTGAACCACAAAGGAACAAAGGAACAAAGGAACAAAGGAACACAAAGGGGGAAAATAAATCTTTTGTGTCCTTTGATTTCTTTGTGGTTAAAAAAGCATCTAAGTTTTTATAAGTCAATTAGTTATAATAGGTCGACCTTAAAAACTTTGTTTTTTTTGCAAAC
>JBCCRX010000510.1:0-4081 GCA_039201015.1 Bacteroidota bacterium
AAAATACCGTCATAGATGGTCGTTTAGAAGTCTCAAATTTACCACAAGGACAATACCTGTTGCGCTTAAATCAGACTAATGCCTCACCAATTGTGAAAACATTCGTTAAACAATAAAATGACATGAACACACAAAGGATACTATACGCTTTTGCAATCGTTTTAGTCAGCATATTAGGACTATACGGGCAACGCTCCATCACTTTGGTCGATGAATTTAACAACGACCGAACGGATGTTATGTTTAACTATAGGTCTTGGGATGGACAAGATTTTTGGACAGGTTTGGATGGTGCTACTTTTCAGCATGCCTTGGATATAGCCTTGACCAATCCTTCTCCGAATGGTATTATTAACTACATCAATTGGGACGGACTCAAGTTTTCTGCTAAAGTTGATGGAGATGTCTTTATAGATGCACCTGATGGGGATTTTAGTAGAGCGATACCAGTAGATGAGATCAACTATCGGACAATAGATGGGCGGAAATGGGCTGCTTCCCTTAAACCGTTCAGTGTTGTACGCCCCATCACAGTAATTTTTACTCCTATCATTATCGAAGGTACTCTTCCAAGTCCCGTATTTGTAGGTCCTCCACCAATTCAAATTGGTAGTCTATTAAATGTTTTCCCAGATCAATCCCCTCCTTTTCTATTAGATGACTTAGGTTTTTATGATTATACCATTAACGAAGATGGTATCACTGGACCTTGGCCACTAACACAAGCTATGGGAGCTTTAGCAGATACCGCACTTCTTAACTTTACTACAAATTTAGAGACTTACAAAACTAATCTTCCTGACACCTCTGCTGCTGCTATAAATGTAAACAATGTAAGAGAACGCATCAGAGTTGATGATGGTGTAAAAGCAGCTGTAAATGCACTCTTATACTTATTGGTATCAGAAGCAATCCTAGATACATCAGACCAAAGCACAGGTACAGTTGCCATTAGAAACTGGTCTGCTAAAATTTATAAAGAGCAAAATGTTGCTATTGCCGAAAACACCTTACTAGAGTATTCAAAATGGAAGAGAAGCCCTTGTACTTATCCAGGAGCGATTTGCCCCGTAGGACCTGGCGCATTACTTTCTGCTGCCAGACCTCCTTTACAGATCATTTCTCAAAATGGGGCAAACGAAAGTGTAGCTAATGCTATCAATATCATAGGCGCAATAGCTATTGCTAATGGAATTGTTGGAACAGCATTAAGTTTTCAATTTTTCTTTGTTCCTGCTGTGATCGCTTCTGGGGGAATTGTTTATGTAACAGGCATCTCTACTGCTACCTTTATCGCAGGTCCGGCAGGTATTGTGCTTGCGGCAATTGTCGCAGGGATACTAGAAGGTATTGCTGTTGCTCAAGCAGCCAATGTACAAAGGAATCTTGAAGCCAATGTTAGTACAGCGAGAAATGAAGTGGTTGATATTGTGTCCATTGTAGATAATGATCCGTCTATTTATCGGCTTGCCTTTTTCAGGGTATCGACTACACCTGTTAATTGAAATCGTCTGAGATGTGTTAATAAAGCAGGACACAAAACTATCTTAAATTTGTGTCCTGTTTTATTATACTTCTCAACCTAATGAAGTATAACACATCTCAATACCTATTTCTGTCCAATTTTGTATGTCCTTGTTATTATGAGTACACTACTACACATAAGTCAAAAAACGTGCTTCATCCAAATGCGGTGTCGTATTAAAAGCATGCAAAGAAAATCGCTGTTCATCAAAAAGAAAACGAGTCATGGCACTGTTGCGAACGATGCCATTCAGTTCCATCGCTTTTCCATCTGGTAAATTCAAGGCTTTGCCAACACTGACTGCCGTAGGGCCGCCAGACGTCACGATAGCAATGTTCGCCTTTCGCTGACTATCATTGATTACCCTCTGGAGTCCTTGCTCCACCCGTTTTCTGAAAGTTGCAAAAGGTTCAACATCTATGCGTCTTGCATCTATCTCGCCTTTCGCCCAAGCAATTGACACTAAGTCAAATAGTGCGAGGTACTGCTTCTTGGGGTAATCAGCATCTGCTTTTGGGAGTATAGCACGGTAGTAATTCAGTTCTTCTGATTGCTCATCGGACAGCACCCGCTCCAACATCCATCGTGCCACTTTTGGACTCTGGTGTTCGTTGAATTCAGACAAAGCGATATACTCACAATCCCAGTTTTGGTGCTGGTAAGCTGCTCGAATGTGGTCAGCGGTCTGTCGATGACGTTTGAGTTGACCTAAGTAAATCTTATCAAATCGTATATTTCGATCTACTAAGTGCTGGGCTAGTTTCTGGGCTTGCAAATGCCCCAAATCAGAGAGTTGGTCGTAATCGGCTTTCATCAAAGAAGCCTGCGCGTGTCGAATAACAGTGAGTTGACCCATATCATTTATTTTAATCTAGGGTTGCACGAAGTTTTGAGCAATACTTGTTGCACGATCTCAAAAGCTTGCTCGGATTTATTCCAAGTGAAATGTTAAGAAAAGCAACAGGACTTCGTACGTGCCTAATTTTAATTCTACCAGATATTGTAATCCTTTTTGGAGAACAGGACTGAATTTCTATGGTTCTGTCCATATGACAGAAAGAATTACTCAAATCATTCAACAGTTGGAAAGAGAATACGGAAGAACGCTTCGGTACTCTACCAAAACGCCTATCCAACAACTCATTTATACGGTACTTTCACAGCGCACAAATGCCGCAGACAATAAAGCCGCTTTCGTATCTATGTGGGAACACTTCGGGAGCTGGGAAAATATCATGTGTGCACCCGTAGACGAGTTGACTAAAGCAATTGCCGCTAGTAATTATCCTGAAGTGAAAGCTCCTAGGATCAAGCTCATCTTAAAACAAATTTACGAGGAGCGTGGTAATTTTGATCTTTCATTTTTGCAGAAAATGGTCATATTGGAGGCTAGTCAGTGGCTGATGCAATTACCTGGAGTAGGACATAAGACCACTACTTTTTTATTACTTTTTGTTTTTCGGATGCCCGTGCTTCCAGTAGACACCCATGTGCATAGAGTGTCTCAGCGGACAGGAATTATAAGTACAAAAGTAACCGAAGGGAAAGCACATCAGATATTGTTGCAATTACTGCCCAGAGCAGCAGATGAACTTTTAAATTATCACGTCTTACTGTTCAAACATGGTAGGCGTATCTGTACTTGGAGGCAGCCGATGTGCAAGCAATGTACGATTAGTGCACATTGCCTTTCTTTCCAGAAGAAGCAGGATTTGTTTATGAAGTATTCTGCTCGGATAGGGTAGGGGTACAACGAAAAAAAGCCCACTTGCAAAGACAAGTGAGCTTTTAGTTTGATGGAAAAAAGATCGGCAGCGACCTACTCTCCCGCAAGTGCAGTACCATCAGCGCAGAAGGGCTTAACTTCTCTGTTCGGAATGGAAAGAGGTGATCCCCCTCGCAATAGCCACCGCTTTTGTGTGTTGTTCTGATTGAAATAGATTGTCTAGTATATTTAGTTGCTGGCTATTTTTCAGTGGTACTGTCTGACAACTAAATGTTTTACACTAAAGCATTTCAATCAACACTATATCTTGTAATCGTTTGAGGTTTTGGTTTCCTTCAACATTCATAATTCCTTGTTCTGTATTTACTATCCCACCTAACTAGATAGGATATTAAACGCCGAACAAATAATATTGAACTATGAAGCAAACAAAGACAAAGGGGAAAAAGCGAATAAAGTATAAATCCTGTTCTCTTATCTCAAAATAATTTGAATAAAGAGAGTGAGCAAAGAATGCTGAATTGAATCGTTGTACACTTCTTGGAATGATACGGTGACTTTTGCGACTCACCCTACCACGTAGTTTACAATTCACCTGATATGATTCAATTAATGAACAATAACAAATGAAACACTTACCGAAAGAAGCCTCATGGGTAATTAGTATGACTCGGCTTCATACATCACTGCACTTCCACCTGTCACCTATCAACGTGGTCATCTTCCACGACCCTTAGGGAATACTCATCTTGAAGTTGGCTTCGCACTTAGATGCTTTCAGTGCTTATCCTTTCCGTACATAGCTACTCGGCAATGCAGTTGGCACCACA
>JBCCRX010000511.1:0-4077 GCA_039201015.1 Bacteroidota bacterium
AACACCACAAATATAAAAGCTTCTTTTACAACATAAAAGTTCATTTGCTACTTTGACTTAACACCACCGTAACCTAATGATTTCAGAACATTCACACGCAAAATAAAGATAGCACCTACAGTAGCCGGAACAATTAGGTTAAAAATAAAAAGCGTGAAAGTACTACCCAAAATTGCAATTTCGTCTGTGCTGAATTGTCCCCAAATAAAAAGAGCCACTTCTCCTCTGGCTAACAAATCAATAAGCGGTGGCAGTGGAATACTCGATTGGATTAAGTAGATGGTCCCAATGCCTGCGTAGGCAGTAAAAAGATCAATTTCGATGCCGAAAAAACGCAGCATGAAATAATATTGAGTCGAATAGACCAAATAGCGAAGAACAGAGTAAATCAGTGCTTTGCTCAACTCTTTAGATTCATAGGCACTTAATATTTTTAGATGTATAAGGTATTTTTTGAGGATATGAACATAAGGAATGCGCTTGGCAATGGGAAGCAAGAGGTCTATATTATAAAAACAGAACAGCATCAAAGCAATGAGCGAAGCACCGAGAAAGAAGAATAAATAAAGGATAAGCTGCTCTAGGTGAAGATAAGTATTGGCGAAATAAATCAACCCCATCAAGCCAAAGGAAAGTAATACCAACAATTGCGCAAAGCTACCAACCATGGTCGTCAAGACGGCTTTCCAGTTGTGTTCTGGCTCTACTAGCAGTAAGCGTCCACCATACTCTCCCACCCTATTTGGGGTAAAAATTCCGACAGTGACGCCTGCCAGAATTGCTTGAAAAACACGCCAAAAAGTATAATTGGAAAAACTTTTGATGAGTTGCTGCCATTTCAAAGCTTCCAATGCCCAATTGACTGGGATCAATAGAAAATTTAGTAATAGCCAATGCAAATTGCTCGTTTGAAAATGCGACTGAAAAGACATCCATATTTCCCTCGCATTTTCCTTAGCAAAGACCTGCTTGTGGATCGTCCAAGCCAACAATAGCACTACCAGCAGCTTGATTCCCCAATTAAGGAGTTTGTGCTGATACCAGTTGTTTTTTGCTTGAATTTGTTTCATATCGTTTGAGGAGGCTGGGTACTAAGTTGGTGCAGTATCATTTAAAGTCATTCAAGCTAGTTTGATATACGTTTACACTTCTTTACAATGCCGCAATGTGAAAGATCAATGCTCTTCACCCGCATAAATCCACATAGCTTGTGTATTATTTGCTTTTTGAAAACCATATTTTTGATAGAAATCAATCGCTTTTCCATCTGCTACGAGTATTTGCATGTGAAAGTTGTGATATTGCTCTTGCATTTTTCTCAAAATTCGTCCGCCAATTCCTTGTCCTTGATAATCGGGATGCACCAAGAGATGTGGGTAATAAACCACCAAATAACCATCTGTGATCGCATTGCCCAAACCGACCAAGCGTGTCTTCTCCCAAGCTGTTACTAAGCTATGAGCGTTCTGTAGTGCCAATTGCAATTCCCTTGGTCGCTGTGCCGCCCCCCAGTTATTGGCGCGATACAAAGCCAAAATATCTTCTATTTTAAGGTCTCGCCTTTCCGAAAGAATGATGTCCATATTTTTTTAGTGTGGTTCAATAGCTTTTAACTTATTCTAAGATTCATTCCTGTACACTTTTTATTTTATCTTTATTGCAATACAAAAGAATTCTTTCTGCGAAAAAATTCAAGAAGCTCTTGGGACAGATATAAAATTTTATGGTTCTGAATGATTTCATTTGGTCAGCATTATTTATGGAAGCTCACGTTTATCTTCAAATCATATGGGCGTCACGCCTTGGGCGGACAAGTCGAGCCCATATGATTTGATCAAGGTTTTTTAAAGGTAGAAGCGGCGAAATTCGCCGCTTCTACCTGTAAAAAACATTGATTCGTTTGGAAGGACGCGACGTCCTTCTAAACGAAAACAAACGAAATTTAATAGTTGGCGATATCTTTCTAAAGATACTCGACCAAATGAAATCATTTAGAGCCAATTTTATTTCTGTCCGAAAGCCCCCTTTTGGAAATTTTTATTGCATAAAAATTTCCAAAAAAAGATTTCCGTTAAGTCACCTCCACCTTGAATCATCAATGTATCTACTGATTTCACTTTTCGCTAAATGACTTTGTACAATTGCCTGAAGTATCTTCAAATCATAGTGAATCAATTCTTTTTCTAATCGCAACAACTCCTCAAAATCGCTATTGGCAGTACTGTAATTTGCCTCTAAAATACGAATCATTGATTGCGTAATGTTTTGTTGTTTTTGGTACAATGTTAAGCGCAATTGCGCATTTTCGTGATCCACGAATGCTTGTTCGATGGTCGCTAAGAACTGGTGGAGGCTATTCGCTTTTTGCTGATCTAAAGTGGCTATTTTGAGTTGTTCCTCTCGCTTTTTGGCTTCGTGTTGTTTTCGATAAATCGGTAGAGAAAGGGTGGCGCGGACTTGTAGCGCATCGCGTCCATTGTCCAAAAAATTGATGTCGGTACGATTATTAATAAAAATATAATCTACTCCTATTCCAAAAGAAGGTTTATTACTTAAGTCATTGACAATCAATTCTGATTGAGCAATTTCTTGTTGCAATCTATACCTTTTCAAGATCGGATGCTGTGCCGAAATATGATTTTCAATAGCCCCCTTATCCCATTCAATTGTTGCAAGTTCTAGCTGGGTGGGCATTTGTATAGGAACATCCAATGCTCTGTTCAACAATTGATTGATCATAATCTTTGGCTTCTTTTCTAGCTGCTTCAGAATATTCAATTCTTGCTTCACGTCTGCTGTTTCTAGCTGTACTTTTAATACCGCTGCTGCCGTAGCTTTACCACTCTCTACTTTCGCTAGTGCCACTCGTTCTAGGCTTTCCAATAAGTCCAATTTTCTTTCGGTAATTTTCTGTTTTTCTAGTAATTCATACAACTGAAAATAGGCTTGCGCTATCTCGTATTTTAAATCCAATGCACGCACTGCCATGCGTTCAAATAATGCTTTGGCTTTCGCCAATTCTAAATTTCCTTGTTGTTCCAAAGTACCCCACCATGGGAACTTCTGCATCGCTCCAATGCGAAGTGCTTGTGGTCCTAATCGAGTTTGTATGGGCAGCGGAAATCCCCCTGCATCCATTTCAAGCGGCTTGAGTTGGCGGACTTGCGGCGCACGTTCTAAAGCTGCAAGGTACTGTGTTTCCAGTATTTGAAGATCAAGATTTTGCTCAAATCCTTTTTGGGTCAGCATCTCTAGGGTTTGCGCGTGTGAGATGTTGATGGTCAAAAATAAGTATAATAAAATTTTCTTCATCTTGTTTGCTTGTTAATTAAGGCGAATTCTATTGTGTATTCGATCGTAAATAGATATATTTGGGAAAGGTTGAAAAAATGGAGCGGACAGCAATATGATCGCTAAATTAAAAATGGATAATTAAAAATTTAAAAATTACAAAAAACAATGTGTAAAACATTCATTATCTGATTATTACACTTATCTAGTTTTATTCATTTTCAATTTTCCGAACATACTAGAATAGCTATCCTGTTTTAAAAAATTCTTCGGAAAATCACCCGTTTCTCTACTGAAAATCCTCTCCTCTTAAAAGTAGGAACTTGAAAAATTCTGATTATAACGGAATGCGGTGATTAGTAAATGCTGCAATAGCGTCTTCTTAAGTGTTGAAATTCCATATGCTTCGCTGCTGACGCAGCGAAGGGAACTTCAGGAGGGATAGAGGAATCGGCGGTAAAACCGCCGATTCCTCTATCCCTCCAAAAGAATTTTCGCGCAGAAGGCGCGGAAAACCACTGATTTTGCTGATTTTTGGAGACTTTTTTCTTTCACCGCAAAACGTTACAATCAGGAAAAAATTAAACGCTAATTCTCAATCTAAAAGGGACTTTTGGGATAAGCAGAATAAGCTTATTACAGTGTAAACTAAGTTTATTTTAATTTTGAGAAGCGAGAAATTCCTCAGAATTTCGAGCTTCATAAAGCCTATCTGCCGCCGTCGAAGACGGCGGAGAAAAAGGGGTGAAGGAGAAAAAAGGGTGTTTCTAAAACCCTTTTTTCTCC
>JBCCRX010000512.1:0-4068 GCA_039201015.1 Bacteroidota bacterium
AGCTTGAACTATGGAAGTGGTACAGAGCGTAAATTTTTCTTTGATAAAAGTAAAGGCGCATTTCGAGCAGGAGAAATAAGTAATGACAATTGGAACGCGGACAGTCTTGAGTTTGCTTCCTTTGCAGCAGGAAAGGACACCAAAGCGACATCCATCGCTGCTACGGCTTTGGGAGAAAAAACAAGCGCGAGTGGTTTGGCTGCTACGGCAATGGGAACAGAAACGACTGCCAGTGGGTTAGCTGCTACCGCGATGGGAGCAAAAACAACTGCTAGCGGACTTGCCTCGACTGCTTTTGGGACAGAAACATTGGCTAGTGGTACTTATGCTACGGCTTTTGGAGAGCAAACAAAGGCAGAAGATCTTGCCGCTACGGCATTTGGTTCTTTCACTGTGGCAAGTGGCAATTTCGCTACTGCCTTTGGTTTGGAAACAGAAGCGAGTGGCAGTTACGCTACGGTATTCGGACAATCCACTACAGCGAGTGGAGATCATACTACTGCTTTTGGAGGTTTTACAATGGCTTCGGGCGATTATGCTACGGCATTCGGTCGAAGTACAACTGCTCCATCTTACGGAGAAGTAGTCATGGGCATCAATAATACGACTTATGCACCAAACAGTACCACGGGTTTCAATTCAAGTGACCGTTTATTTATCCTTGGAAATGGAGTAGCTGCAAGTCATCCCTCTGATGCGCTCATTATCTACAAAAATGGCAATACCGAACTCAATGGTGCTTTGACGATTGACGGTAATTATACCTTTCCAACCACAGATGGTACATCAGGAGAAGTCCTTTCTACCGATGGTAATGGGAATGTATCTTGGACAGCAGATAACAATACCGATGATCAAGCACTATCCTTCAGCGGCACGACTTTGAGTATCACAGATGGCAATTCTGTTAATTTATCTAGTTTAGTTCCCGTCGGCACCATCCAAATGTGGCCGACTTCCTCGCCTCCAACAGGCTGGCTCATCTGCAACGGCTCTTCTTTTTCTTCTTCTACTTACCCAGATTTAGCCAACGTCCTAGGCGGCACGACCCTCCCCAATTTCAACGGTCGTTTTCCACTTGGCGTCGGCAATAGCGGAACGAGTGGCTCAACTACTCACAATATCGGTTCTAATGGCGGAGCAGAAAAACATACGCTCTCCATCAATGAAATGCCCAACCACAGCCACGGTGCGGGTAGCCTTTCCACAAGCGAACCTTACTTATCGCAAAACGGCAGTGGCGATCAAGACAAAAGAGATGGTGGTGGCACGAAGTTGTTTGAATATAGTTCCATTACAGGCAATACATCATCTGCTGGTGGTGGGCAGGCGCACAACAATATGCCACCTTTTTATGTGATTCATTTTATTATTCGGGCAGAGTGAGGAGAGGTTACAGAAAATAGTGTATTTCGGTTTTCAAAACCTAATGAACGGGTGAACATGCTGTGCGAACGTTTTTAGGGGGAAGAGGTTGGGCGAACAGCACCTTTCTTTTAGCGCACTTGTTTAGGTGATTGGAAAGGTTGATAATTGTAGGTAGGTAAAACGGTTTATTTATGCAGATTACACTAAATGTAGAGGATAAAAAAGCAGCTTTCTTTCTGGAGTTGCTACAAGATTTTGAGGATTTTGTCTCCATCGAATCAGCTAGTGCATTACCTGAATCGTCAAAGCTACTAGAAGATCAATTGTTAGAGCAAACCAATCTAGATCAAGAACATAAGGATATTCTTAAACAGATTCTGATAGAAGATGATAATTTACTTAATCGTTTGGCTCAATGACGAAATTAGAAGTAGTTATAGACATCCATGAGGTTCTGATTAAGAAGTATGGTGGAAGTAGCGGTATCAGAGATCAGGCAGCTTTGGAATCAGCAATTAGTCGTCCCCCTGTTGTTTCTAACATAGCTTTACGAAAGTCCCCAACTTTCGCAAAGCACACCTGAAATCTATCTGCTAAACAAAACCGCTTTTCTATTCGTTTTCTCTCAAAGCACGTACAAAAATGGACATCACTACAACCAAATCTAAACTACATACCTATATTGATCGCGCCGATCAACCTTTTCTGCGTATTGTCGAAGTGATGTTCGAGCAGTATTTTAAAGAGCAAAATCAATCGACTGAAGATAGAGAAGCACAATTAATTCGCCAAATCCAAACAGAATGGAATCCTATTGCTCGCCAACGTTTTCATGAACTCACCCAAAAGCGACAAGATGAAATCATCACAACTGATGAGTACAATGAATTACTGGAACTGGTTGATGAAATGGAAAACTATACGGCTCAGCGTACATTGTATGTGACAGAGTTGGCGAAGCTGAGAGGTGTTTCCGCCAGAGAACTAATGACAGAATTGAGCTTGAAGTAATAGCAAGAAAATACATCCAAAAAGCGATCAAACAACTTGTCAAGGAACGAGCTAATTTTTGCTGTGAATATTGTCAAGCCCTAGAACTCTTTGCAACCGAAGATTTCACTATTGAGCACATTTTTCCGATTGCAAAAGGTGGTTTAGATGATATTGACAACTTAGCTTTGGCATGTTCAGGATGCAACAGTCATAAATCTACTAAAACAGAAGCATTCGACCCTGAAACTCAAACTATCGTTCTCCTTTTTCACCCGCGCCAACACAACTGGAAAGATCATTTTACTTGGAGCGATGACTCCATAACCATTATCGGGCAGACAGATATAGGTCGCGCTACCGTTTTGGCACTAAAGATGAACAGACAAGGATTACGAAATCTGCGCTATGCTTTGACTTTAGCAGAAGAACATCCTCCAGAGCATACGCTTTGATGAATTATCGCGCTTCCATCTTTTACAGTTTTACAAAATGTTCCCAACTTTCGCAAAGTACGTTATTGAAGCCTCTACTTTTTCTTCTTCCTCTTTCTCGCCTTATCACGAAGTTTTGAGTTGGCATCTAACAACCTCTGATCAAATTCATCGGTGGTTTCTCCCAGCTCATCATATTTCATTTTCAACTGACTTTTGTTGGAAAGCCCTGCGTAAGTATCCTGGTCAATTTCAAAAGAGCTACCTTCTTTTAAATCTTCTTGCTGCATGGGAATCATTCCTTCTTTTTCGCTATGGCTAATGCCAGCATGATACGTTCCTTCCTCATCTTCAATTTCAATCATTGGACGAATTTTCCCCCAAACCTTACCGATGAATAACACGCCTCCGATCAAGCAGCAACATCCCAATAAAATTTCAATCATAGTGCAACCGTTTCATACTTAAAGCAAGGTAGCGTAATGTACTCTTCATTGTCCGCTACAACAGCTTCTTCTCCTTTGGGAAAGTATTCATCTTTGACCAGATGAACTTTATAGATTTTATCTTTAGTCACCAAGCCCTCCAATGACTCCAATGCTTTGATGCGCTTCAAACCAACTTGATAGTACATCTCCCGAAGTCGCTCATTAATCTGTTCAAACAAATCTTGATCTTCAACTTCTGGCAAAGTTTCCCAAAATAAGTTTTGATAAGTGTCAATTGTCATATCAAAAAACTGAAAATTATGATCCGATATATGAAATTACTATTAGGCTCTTATTCAGTCACCGTCTCCTCCTCCAAAATACTTTCCACATCCAACACCTCTTCCATTTCCGACCGCTCCAATTCTTCCACCAACCACTTGATAACCCAAGTTCTAGCTATTGCTTTATTCTCGTCAGACAGCACGAGGTCAATCACCAATTGCTCTATACCTTCTTCTTCATCTTCCTCTCCAAAAGTGTCCGTCCAGCCTTGAATGTAATTCCCTTCCACTTCTTCGGCAGGAACTTGTAGTATGCGCAGCAATCGATTCTTGTTAGGTTCTAATCCTGAGAAAATAGGATTGGCATCTCTGATTTTTTCGCCTTCTGCATTTGTTTTAGTGAAAAAGGGTTGAAGCTGAAGATCGTGCTCTTCGGCAATTTCCTCGAACCATGTTGCCCACATCGCTTCTAGTGCATCATAGACTTCGGAGTCGGTTAGGAAATTCGCGTATGTTGGTGAAATGATATCCATAACAGTTTCAATTCTTTAACCAATAGAATAG
>JBCCRX010000513.1:0-4041 GCA_039201015.1 Bacteroidota bacterium
AAGACAAACAGTAAAAGCATTATGATGAAGATTTTTTATCTGGATACCTGTAACACTTGCCAGCGAATCATCAAAGAAATAGATCACGAAACCCAATTCGAATACCAAAACATCAAAACAAATCCAGTGCTAGCAGCTGATCTAGATTTTTTTAAGGAAAAAACAGGCTCCTACGAATCGCTTTTCAATCGCAGAGCCATGAAGTATCGCTCTATGAACCTGAAAGATCAAAACTTGCAAGAGGCAGACTATCGCAAACTGATTCTGGAAGAATACACTTTCTTGAAGCGACCCGTTGTTGTCATTGGAGAAGATATTTTTGTGGGAAATGCGAAGAAAACAGTAGAAGCTGCAAAAAAGAGATTAGCGGCTATGGACGCAGAATCAACACAAAATACAGAAGCTCAGATTTAAAGACAATATGCAGCTAACACAAACCATTAACAAAAAAACGATTAGTCGCTATTTTGAAGGCTTGCAGGATCAAATTTGCACTGCTTTAGAGCAGCTCGATGGTGTTGGAAAGTTTCGGGAAGATGCTTGGCAAAGGTCAGGTGGCGGTGGCGGTCGTTCGCGCGTCATAGAAGGCGCAATTATCGAAAAAGGCGGCGTCAATTTTTCTGCGGTACACGGCAAAATGCCAGAACAAATCGCCAAGGGTTTACAAATGGAAGGCGGTGAATTTTACGCCACGGGGGTTTCCATTGTTTTGCACCCACGCAGTCCGATGATACCTATCATTCACATGAATGTGCGCTATTTTGAAAGCAATGAAACGACTTGGTGGTTTGGTGGCGGCATCGATCTAACGCCTCACTACATCGATCGAGCAAACGCTCAATATTTTCACGAACAATTGAAAACCGTCTGCGATCAACATCATCCCGACTATTATCCAAAATTTAAGGAATGGGCGGACGACTATTTCTACATTCGACATCGGCAAGAAACACGCGGTGTGGGCGGTATTTTCTTTGATCGCCTCAACCAGCCGTCTAAGGCAGATTGTTTTGAATTTGTGAAAGCTGTGGGGGAAATATTTGCGCCCATTTATACCCATTTAGCTAGTAAAAATAAAGATCTGCCTTATGGAGCGCGCGAGTTGCAGTGGCAGCGGTTGCGGCGTGGTCGCTACGTTGAGTTCAATTTGGTCTGGGATAGAGGCACCAAGTTTGGCTTAGAAACCAACGGCAGGACAGAATCTATTTTAATGAGTTTGCCGCCACAAGCCAATTGGGTGTACGATTATCAAGTAGAAAAAGGCAGTAAAGAGGCTGCTACTTTGAAGTTGTTGAAAAAAGGGGTAGATTGGGTATAAAAAATGTACAAGTTATGAGTGCAGCAGAATTGAAGTTACAACTGTTTAGGATAATAGATCAGCAGGAAGATCATATTTTGAAAGAGATATATAGCATTTTAATGCAAAGATTAAATAGTGCCTTAAGCGATAAAACGGACGAAGAGATAGAAAAAGCCTATGCAGAAATGGCTGCTGATGAAGAAAGAGAAGAAGAGGCAATGCAATGGATTGAGAATACTATAATTCCAAATGAAATATGAAAAAGAGAGGTGAAATCTGGTGGGTAAATTTTGATCCTGCAATTGGTCAAGAAATCAAGAAGAAGCGACCTGCAATTATCATCAGCAATAACAAATCTAATAAATATCTAAAACGTTATCAAGTAGTACCTTGTAGCAGTAAAACTAATAAGATATATCCTAGCGAAGCTGTCATAAAGATTAATGGACAAGAAAATAAAGCTATGGCAGATCAAATAATGACAGTAAGTGAGATAAGGTTTCTTAACAAAATTGGCAAACTGAGTAAAGAAGATATTGTTGAAATCGAACGCGTGGTCAAATTTCAAATTGATATCAAAGATACCGAAAAATAGTCTCTAGTGCCAATCCTGCAAACATTTGAGCATCAAAGCATTAGCATTGGTCAAAGTGGCTTTCAGCAAAAACATTTTGACTACCTCGCCCGTTTCGCGCCTAGCAAATACTTTCAGTTACAACATCGCTCCATTCGCTTCAAAAATTACGTTGGTGTCCTGCAAATCGGTGATCTGACCATAGAGATATTACCTAAAATAGATCAGCAAAAGGAGGACAGTGCGCTGTGGCGAGATTTTCTTTTGGACATGTTGCGCTATTGCCGCTTGCTGAAATTGGAAGAAGTCGGCACGGCACAGCTTTCCTTGAAGCGCAATTCTATACTAGACATCTACTACGAACTCTTTTTGGAGGAAGTCGAGAAGATTTTGCATCGCGGTATTTTTCAACAATACAACAGCATCAAAGCAAACGAAAAAAGCCTAAAAGGAAGCCTGCAATTTGCGGAACATTTGCGCTACAATTGGCTGCACAAAGAGCGTTTTTTTACCAAACACCAAGTTTATCATCACAACAATATTTTCAATCAAATCATCGCGGCTGCCTTACAATTATTAGAACAATCACCGTTAAATGCTGATCTGAAGATAAAGCTGCAACAGCTAAAAACGCAATTTCCTTTCTTTCCTAATCCGATTATTCAAGACACTGATTTTGAGCAACTTAGATTCAATCGTCAAAATCAACACTACCGCAATGCTATTCAAATTGCACACTTACTTTTATTACAAAATCGCCCTTCTTTAAAAGCAGGAGATAGACAGCTACTTGCCTTGCTGTTTGACATGAATTTGTTATTTGAAGAATATATTTTTCGCCAATTGTGTAAATGTAGAAATGCAGGCATACAGGTGAGCCGACAAGAGCGCAAAGCTTTTTGGAATCGGCAATACATTCGTCCAGATATAGTGGTGCAAAATGGAGACAAACGCTACATCATTGACACCAAATGGAAAATGCTACGCACCGCCAAACCTTCCATGAGCGATCTACAACAAGCCTTCGTCTATGGACAGTATTTTGATGCCAAAACAAGTATCCTACTCTATCCACAACACCGCAAATTACAAAATTTGGCACCACAATCCTTTGAGCTAGAAGGCGACTATCGTTGTGGACTTTATTTCGCGAAAGTGCTGAAAAACAATAAGTTGAATCTGGAAATCGGGCAAGAGATTGTTGATTTTTTGGACTTGCAATAAAAAATAATAACTAAAAAAGCAGTCATAAACTTGTATGACTAAGTTTTTAGTCATACCTTTGTTTTGGCTAAGGGCAATCAGCTACGCTCTGGCAGTCGCGAATGTGGGGCGTAGCTTACCTGTGATGTCATGCTAACAATCAAATATTCAATGAAACGACTGACAAAAGCAGAAGAAGAAATCATGCAGATCATTTGGCGGCTAGAGCGATGCACCGTCCGAGCGATTCGAGAAGACATTGCATCGGGAGAGGAACTGCCGCCGCATACCACCATTTCTACGATCGTTCGCATCTTAGAAGATAAAGGTTTTTTGGATCACAAAGCCTACGGTCGCACTTATGAGTATTTTCCAATCGTTGCGAAGGAAGATTACAGCAAGCAAACCCTGCACAAATTCGTCAACGAATATTTTGAAGGTTCGATGAATCGGCTGGTGTCTTTCATGGTGAAAGAAGAGGATCTGAGTTTGGATGAACTGTCGGATTTGTTGGAGAAATTGGAAGAATAAGCGAATGCAGAATTACGAATAAGGAATGCGGAATGATGAAGTTTTCCAATGGAACGTGTACCGCCTTCGACATTCAACATTCCTTATTCAGCATTCATCATTCAAAAGAAGGGAATGTAGAATTACGAACAAGGAATGCGGAATGATGAAGTTTGCAAATATGACGTATGCCCCATTCGACATTCATCGTTCCTTGTTCAGCGTTCAGCATTCAAAAGGCGAATGTAGAATTACGAATAAAGAACGCGGAATGATGAAGTTTGCAAATATGACGTATGCCCCATTCGACATTCAACATTCCTTATTCAACATTCATCATTCAAAAGAAGGGAATGTAGAATTACGAACAAGGAATGCGGAATGATGAAGTTTGCAAATATGACGTATGCCCCATTCGACATTCATCGTTCCTTGTTCAGCGTTCAGCATTCAA
>JBCCRX010000514.1:0-3973 GCA_039201015.1 Bacteroidota bacterium
ACGCATCTTGAAGGTCTTCGATCGCATCACTCGTAAGCTCTACTTGGTATTTGCCCATGCGCTAAGATCATTAAATGCTTTATCGAATGCTATTCTTTCTACCTGACCTGTTTTAAGTCTCTTCATTCTTCTATCCAACTCTTCTTCTTCTGCATCTGACAGTTGGATATTGAGTTCTTTTTCTATCGCCTTCTGTTCTTTGATTGCTTCTAAATGTTCCGAAAGTTCAGCACTCGTATATCTATTATTTACATTGTTTTTCGTCCGTTCTAATCTATTGGCTAGCACCTCCTTTTCATGTGGAGAGATAGATAGGTCATTCAGCCATAGCGATTCCAAGGTCTGATCGATGTAATCAGCAATATCTATGATTTCCTCAAAAGAGAGCTGCTGAATTTCTTCTTTTATTTTATCCGCTTGCATACTTTATTTTTTTAGAAAACGAATAATACCTTTTGTTGGTTGAATCCGTCCTACAAAACTACAGTATTTCAGATACAGACATTACGCTTGTCCCAAACATACAATTCTTGAACTCCGATTGCACCTACCTTTGTCACATCTTTCCATACCAAGCAAATGAAAAAAGATGCGATCAATCATTCTAGGATTCGTTTTATTACTGACGATTACGGCTTGCCAAAAGCAATCTTTCGTACCCAACTACAACAAAGCAGCAAAGCTAGCTGCTCAGTTACAAGAAATTTACGACCATGGAGAACTGCCCGCTTTTGCAGTAGCGATTGTGACGAAAGATAGCATTCCATTTCAGCAGGCGTATAGATATGCGGATGCAGTAGAAGGTGTTTTTTGTGTATTGGATGACTATATTATTTTCATAATTCATTAATCAGCCAAAATTGATACTTTTTGCTCTATTTTGGCTGCAAACAGTCAACTTATCAGCCAAAAATGCTATTTTAATAGCAAAATTGGCTGATTACCATGGAAAAACAAAATACAATTATTGGCAGGAAAAAAGAGATCGCGCAACTTGATCGCTTGGTACAAAGCAATAAATCCGAATTTTTAGCAGTGTATGGTCGCTGAAGAGTAGGTAAGACTTTTCTGATTCGCGAATATTTCAATTACGAATTTGACTTTCAAATATCGGGCTTGGCAAATGCAACTACCGAGCAGCAATTGTTCAACTTTGATACTACATTGCGCAAACAATCCAACTTGGTATTTGATACCGATTCCAAAAATTGGCTAGTTGCCTTTCAGCGGCTAATTGAACATTTGGAAAACCAATCGTCGAATGAAAAAATCTTGATCTTTTTTGATGAACTGTCTTGGTTCGATACAAAAGGTAGTGACTTCATCATGGGTTTAGAGCATTTTTGGAACAGTTGGGCGACCAATAGGAAAGATGTTTTGCTCATCGTTTGTGGCTCGGCAGCTTCTTGGATGATTAATGTATTGATGAACAACAACGGTGGCTTGCACAATCGCATCACACAGAAAATGAAGCTCGAACCTTTCAATTTGCAGGAAACAGCAGCTATGCTTCTAAGCAAACAATGCCAATTTGAACAGTACCAAATTACGCAACTCTATATGGTGTTGGGTGGCATTCCTTACTACTTGGATGCGGTCGAACCTCATTGGAGCGTACCCCAAAATATTCAAGCATTGCTCTTTGATAAATCGGGTTTACTCAAAAACGAATTTTTCAACCTCTACCGTTCGCTTTTCCGAAAATACGAAATTTACGAGTCAGTAGTAGAAGTCTTATCCTCGAAAAATGAAGGTTTGAATCGTAGCGAAATCATAAAGTTAGCAGACATTCCTTCGGGTGGTACACTGACTAAAGTGTTGCTGAATTTAGAGGAAAGTGGATTCATTACTTCCTACGTTGCGCTCGATAATAAGCAAAAAAATGTCATTTATAGATTATCGGATTACTACACCGCATTTTACTTTCGATTTCTCAAAAAAGGAAAATATCAAGGACAAAATGCTTGGCTCAATTTGATTGACAGTCCAACTCAACGTACTTGGCAGGGCTTTGCTTTCGAGCAAATTTGCCTTGATCACGTTTGGCAAATTAAAAAAGCCTTGGGCATCAGTGGCGTACAGTCCAATAATGTCACGTGGCGCGGTAGCACGGCAATAAAATCAGCTCAAATTGATCTATTAATTGACCGCCGCGACCAAGTCATCAATCTTTGTGAATGTAAATTTTCCTTAGATACCTTCCTAATTGATAAAGAATATGCCGAAAAGCTACGCTCAAAAATCGCAACCTTCAAAACGGTATCCAAAACTCGAAAATCAGTATTTTTAACGATGGTTACGACTTATGGAACTGCAAAAAATCAATACGCCAATCTACTAGTACGGAACGAAGTGACCATGAACGATCTGTTTGAAGCGGATTGATAAAAAAATTGACAGTACGCTCGTTCTCCCTCTTTCTTTTCCGCTTTGTCCGCCCATTGTCTGCCTTCCTCAACCATTTGTCCACGCCTTAAAATAGTACAGATGTCCAAAGTAGCTCACTTTTGAGTATCAAGTAAGCACACAGCAATGTGGTATCCTTTCGAGCTAAAAAGTGGATACCTCATCCGCTATTGGAAAGGCAGATATTGTATTTTAAAGATTTTACTCTACCCAACAACGGTGAAAGATATCCTACACATCGACATTCAATCCTCCGAAACCATGAAGCGACCGCCAATCATTCGTTTTTTTGATGTAATGGGCAGACCGATACAAAGCTATCGTAACGAAGATTTACTAAATTTTTGAAATTTAGCAAATCTAAATAATTGGAGGATCAGATTGTGGTAAGGCGGTTTTTGAAACAATAAATAATAAGATGCTATCTCAATGTTATCTCTTTGGAATGGTGATGCTCTTGATGAGTTTCTTTTCTTGCAATACGTCCAAATCTGTTCAGGTCATTTCTCTGATAAAAGATTCTGAATTTTGTACGCTAGAAAAAGCACATTTGCAAAGCCTATTTGAGGAAGAGGACTACGGTAGTATGATCCAAGATTTTCCTGCATTTAAGGACTGCTATATACAAGAGCGGACTTATTATTACAATCTGGGAGGATTGTATTATCTAAATCAGCAGGATTCATTGGCTTATTTGGCACATCAAGCAGTAGCTCAATTCATTGATGCAGATACTAGTTTGTCCGCCAACGAGCGACTATTACAAAAAGGGTATCTCGAAATCATGCATAATGATAAGTACGCTATCGAAAAGTATTTATCTGAAATTGATACGACGCAGTTGATGCCTTCTGAACAAGGCAAAATGGAATTCTTGAATCTTTTTATGACACAAGGAAAGTACGAGACCAACATGCTGAAAGCAACTTTGGACTTATTTGGAACCATTGAAATTAAAAAGTAATGCGACTAGTACACTGTAAATTAAGTTTCTTTGTATTTTGTATAGGGGAGTTTGAGGGAGAAAAAGGGTTTTTCTAAAACCCTTTTTTCTCCCTCATCCCTTGTTTGCAGCCGTCTCCGACGGCGGTAGAGGGGTTTGTGAAGCTCGAAATTCTAAGGAATTTCTCGCTTTTCAAAATTAACAAAAACTTAGTTTACACGGTACTAGTCTATTCTGCAATTCAATCTATGAACCATTGACCAATGCGATTCATCATTCTTCTTTCAACGCTACTTCTTTCGGCTTCCATTTTTGCACAGACTACCATAACATCAATCATGGGTATTTTCAACCAAACTGCGTCTCCTGATCGTGGAATACTTCCTGATCACGAAGTACGCCCTACTGCTGCTGCGATCGCGAATGGGGAAGATGTAGTCTTGGCATTCACCAAAAAGATGATTGCAGAAGCGGATCAAGAATAGATCGATTGCCTATCAAAAACCAAGTAAACACAATCAATATCGTTCAATGAAACAAATCCTTTTCTATTTTTCGCTCTCTATTTTAGTGGCTTCTTGTGCTACTTCTTATAGAAAAATCGAGCCGAATACAGTCAAATAT
>JBCCRX010000515.1:0-3961 GCA_039201015.1 Bacteroidota bacterium
AAAATATAAAAATATACTCTATAAACCACGTAAAGCGTAGTTTTATTTCCCTCTTACTTACTCTAGTTTTGTAGTTGTAAAAAAAGAGGATAGTGACTAGTATTTAGATTAAGCTAGCTTACTGTTCTCCATACACTAAAATCATTCATCAATTTACGAATCCTATGAATAAGTTACTACACCGCATTTTTCTCCTCCCACTTCTATTTTTTGTGCTGAATGCAAAATCACAAGAAGCACTCGTCATTAGACATCCACATATAGCTGTCCAGCAAGACAGCACTTTTTGTGTAGAGATTAAAGCCGATCGCTTTGAAGACATTTTGGGGATTCAATTTGCTTTAGCTTGGGATGAAGCGATTTTAAGCTACGAAGGTCTCAAGGTCGGTCCTTCTAATAGCACTAGAACTTATCTTCCAAACTTGACAGAAAGTAGCTTTGGAATTGAGTCCGAAGAACTCCGTTTTGTGTGGACAGAACCCAATTTAGTTTCGACTACTTTGCCTGAAAATAGTACCCTATTTCAAATTTGCTTCACTGCTAATCAAGCAAGAATAGGCGATTTAATTAATCTTTCAGCAGCTATAGAAGCAGTGGCGGTACAATCTCCCGATTTGGATAACATTCCCGTCATCATGGCAAACAGTGTGATTGCAGTTGGTGAAAATGATGGTAACTCGCAGCTAGCCAGCTTGATTTTAGAGGATCAATCAGTAGAAGTAGGGGAAGAATTTTGCATTCCACTACTTGCCACGGGCATAGACAAACTGAATAGTTTACAGTTCTCGCTCGAATGGGATGAAACGCAACTCGACTACACAGGACTGTCCTTTGAAGGAGTGAATGTAATAGACTTGGAAGCTGCTCCTAACTTTTACACGGCATCAGAGAACGAATTTCGCTTGAGTTGGCAGCAGGTCGATAGTAGCAACCTCCTGCTACCTGATAGCGTCAAATTGTTTTCAATTTGCTTCAAAGCAGTAGGAGTACCTGGCACACAAACAGCAATACAATTCGGTGAAAGTGTTCCGATAGAAGCGACTAGAACAGTGAACGATACCCTTGTGAAATATCTTATCAACGCCCGAAACAGCACCATAAATATAAGTCGTTCCAACGGTAATAACACTGCTCAATTAAGCATTGCCGATCAGTCGGTAGAATCGGGAGATAACTTTTGTCTCCCGATCACCGCAAATGATTTTGAAGCCTTGGTGGGCATACAGTTTGCGTTGGATTGGGATGAACGCTTACTGGCTTACGACCGAGTAGAATTGGGTAGTAATCCACTTGATCTAAGTGATTTTAATTATCGTTTCGACGGTGAACAGCTTCGATTCCTTTGGTCAAAAAATGATGTGAAAAATATCTTCATACCAGACGAAACGCCTTTGTTCAGCATCTGCTTTGATGCCATAGGCAACAATACAGAAACCATCGTTACGCTGGGAGAAAATTTACCGCTAGAAGCATATAAAGTGCTTGATAATCGTATAGAAAGCATTGTGGTTGAGAGCAATGAAGGCATTGTCAAAATTGGTATAGAACAGAGCCTAGAAGCAGCGAAGTTCACAATAGAGAATGCGGTGGTACAAAATGGCGAAACCTTTTGCGTACCCCTCATAGCAGAAAACATAGGAGAAGTTATTTCCTTACAATTTTCTGTAGAGTGGGAAGAAGCATTATTGAAGTCAACAGAAGTACAGATCAACGAAAATCTATTTTCTGATATATTGGCGCAGCAAAGCTTAGCGGACAATAGACTTTCCTTCTCTTGGATAGACCTGATAGATTTGTCTTCCATTGATTTGCAAGATAGCGTTGATGTGCTATCACTTTGTTTTGAAGCGCAAGGCACGACGGGTAGGAGTACAGCAATTCGATTTGGTGACAGCCCGAGCTTTGAAGCCAGCATTACCAGAAATGATGGCACAGATGAAATAGTGGAAGTGCAACTCAAAAATGGCGAAGTACAATTCAGAGAAAATAGCAGTGATGTTTATGCAGGTGATACCGATCTGGACGGTGAGGTCAGTCATTACGACCTTATTAATATTGGCTTGGGTTATGGCGAAACTGGACCAGTGCGGGAAAATGCCAGCTTAGCTTTTGCACCACAAGCTGCCGAAAATTGGGCTAGCTCAACACCGATTACAAACATCAATTACAAACACGCCGATACGAACGGTAATGGGCTGATCGAACGCGATGATTTGCTTGCCATAGAACAAAACTGGACGGACGCCCCCACCCTATTTAATACGATCATCGCCGAGAATGGTACGCCATTCTATGTAGATATAGATACCATCCGTTTGCTAGAGGAACAGCAGATTCCCGTTGTTCTAGGCACAGAAGATCAATTGGCGAAAAAAATTTATGGACTTGCTTTTAGTATCTACTATGAATCAGAAGCCATGCTGTCCAATGGTTTTGGCGTCTCTTTGCATCAATCCTGGTTGGGCGAAATGGATGAACTCATTCAAGTACAACGTTTCTTTCCTGAAGAAAAGCGAATGGATATTTCGATTAGCAGAATTGACCAAGTCGGCAGAGACGGATTTGGGGAATTGCTTGCTCTAGACATCGTTGTAGAAGATGTGATTCTTTTTGAGACAGGACAAATCAATTTCCGTATTGACCACGTCAAGGCAATCGGAGAAGTGGAACAAATCATCACTTTCAATACGAAAAAAGACAAATTAAACAAACAAAATTTGACAAATACCGATACTCCTTCCCCATTAGCCCTCCGAGTTTATCCGAATCCAGCAAGCGAGAAGTTGTACATCAGAAGTGAAGTGGCGCAAATCGCAAGAATAGAAATATATGATCTCTATGGCAAAATAGTTGGATTTTATCTGCAAGCACAAGAGCTGAATATCTGTCATTTAGATCAAGGATTGTATTTCGTTCACATTCATACCAATAAGGGCAGTATCAGTAAGAAAATCAATATCCAATAAACAAGGGGAGGGTAGCAATCAGACTAGGTGAGGTGAGGCGAGGCGAGTGTCTAGCTTCCTAATTCTCTTTTTTTATAAAAAAAATACGCAGAAGTAAAACAAACTACAAATCATGAAAAAATATATCATCACAATAACATTATTATCTTTTCACTGCATCGCTTTCAGTCAAAATCTAAGTATTTCGGGTGAGGTGAAAGACGTTAATGGCACAGCGATTTGCGATGCCTTGGTTAAATTAATAGACGACAACGATAATTTAGTAGCTATAGTCATTACGGATGAAACGGGTGGTTTTGAATACGAAAATTTATTGGAAGGCGCAAATTATACTCTAAAAGTAGAAAAAGCAGGTGAGATAATTAATGGCGTGAGTACGTTTGATTTGGTTTTAATTAACAAGCATATTATGGGAGAAGAATTAATTACTGATCCGCTCGCGCTTTATGTAGCAGATATAGATAGCTCTCAATCGGTATCTGTAGTGGATTTGATTATTATCAGGCAGTACATTCTGCGAATTGCAACAAATTCAGCCGTTCCTAGTTGGCAGTTTTTCTCCAGCGATGCAGTCATACAGGATAGCAATAATCCATGGATAAGTAGCGATATACAAACCCGACGATTTAACAATCTAACTGCTTCTGTGGTAGGCGCAGATTTTGTAGGCTATAAAACAGCAGACATTAACTCTAGTGTCAATCCTTGTGAAGATTAGTTCTTTGTGGTTCAAAAATTGCACGGACTATTAATAAATTCGGAGCTAAATGATTTTATTTGGTCGAATATCATTAGACAAGCATCACTCGGGCGTGAGGCGTTATGCCCGAATAATTTTAATATAGACATAATATGGTTCTTTGAAAATTTTTGTGATCTAGCTGTACGATTTCAGGCAATAACATGTTCTTTTTGTCTTAGCACAAAAAGAACCAAAAAAGCCAAGACTGAATTTCTTTTTTAGCGTTACAAAAGCACCAAAAAGACTAAACAAA
>JBCCRX010000516.1:0-3959 GCA_039201015.1 Bacteroidota bacterium
GAAAAAAGGGTTTTTCTAAAACCCTTTTTTCTCCCTCACCCCTTATTCGCCGCCGTCGAAGACGACGGCAGATGGGTTTTTTAAAGCTCGAAATTCTAAGGAATTTCTCGCTTCTCAAAATTAACAAAAACTTAGTTTACACGGTATTTATAATCCTATGAACTAAGTAGGTTTACCTAATTATTTAGGCAATAAACTTGTGTAAAGTGTTCATTATAAAAAATTTAAACAAATAAACATCTTAAACAAATAGGTAGAAGTAATTAAGAAGCTATTTGAATTAACTACTTCGATTTTGTCATGCTCCATTTTTCACCACTTATCGTTAGCAAAATACTCATCAGTCAGGGGCAGACAAGTTTTAGCGATGGCTAAACTCCGTTTTTGCTGCCTCAATTGGTAAAAAAATGACCCGTAACAATTCTCAAAAAATAAATCAAAACAGCTTCTAAATAGATTCAAATATCCACTTTTCTCTATTATTTCCTTGAGAAGACTGCTGTTTGATATAAGACCAATTGTTGTTATTAGGCGTCGTCAGCGTGACATTAGTTGGCCAACTAGGCTCTATCCTATATTGCCCATTTCCAATATCAACCGCTTTCCATTTTTGACTGCCCCAATTATTACCTAAAGCTGCCTGATAGACATTTTGTGTCCCTGACCCATTATTATTAGCAGTCAAATAACGATTACTTGGCCAGTGGCACTTTAAAGTAAAGTAGCCATTTCCAGTACTATTCACGGTCCATTTTTGACTACCCCAATTATTACCTAAAGAAGCTTGATAAGGCGTAATCCACTCTGTACTAGAACCATCTGAAGTTAAATAACGACCAGATGCTACATTTTTGATGCGATAGTTACCATTGGAGATAGAGCCACCGCCGCCACCGCCGCCAGACTTTTCGTACACTTTAATCCAATCTACATAAGTAAACTGTGGCCAAGTAGAACTTCCATTGGGACTCTGTGCCCAATCCCCTCCTACGGTACAATCTAAAATGATGTACATGAATTCGTCAGGTGACCATTGATCAACACCGTTTTGTGTGAAGGTATGTCTTAGGTTGTTATTGATGTACCATCTGACCTCGTTAGGCTCCCATTCGATACTAAAGGTATTGTAGTTACCAGTATTTATATTAGTCGTTTTACCATTCTGGTACTTATTCGGACTACATTGTCCCGTTTGTGGACTCCAATCACAGCGCCCTCGATACTGTGTAGAAGTATGAATGGTTTGATGCGCTTTTCCAGGTTCTCTGCCAATGACTTCTATAATATCTAGCTCTGGTGGCCAACTTAGGCACGGATTCACGCCATCACAAGGCTTATGTAGCAGCCAAGCAGCATTATGCGTACCAGGTGTCATCGCCATCTTCATTCTTACATCCACACGACCATATTTCATGTCGAATTTACCCTTGCTAATGACTTTGCCCGAAGTATATTGTCGATAATTCGCTCCACTACCGTAGCCATCATCATCCGTTTTAATCACCAATTGCCCATTGGACGTATAAACGTTATTGGGTCGGATATAAGTTAACTCATTATTAATGCCTCCAGGTGCATTAATTTTTGTCCATCTGCTATTATTGAAAGAATTAAAATCATCTGTCCATTTCAGTGTCCAGCCACTTGTATTTCGAGATTCAATCTCTTGATTTTCTATCTGTTCTTCTATTGGTGCTGCTATTTCGGCTGCTTCTTTTTCACAAGAAGTTAATACTAGAGAAGAACTCAACAAGGCAAGTCCAAGTCCGAGAAATAGCATAAAAAACTTAAATCGTTTCATGTTTGTGTGAAAGTTTTATTTGACTATTGAGCATAGAAAAGGTATCTGCAAAGGATGTACTTTGTAGTGCTGTATCACTCAATAATCCGTTAAAAAATAAAAAGATTGATTGGTATGTGGAGATGATAAAGGAACGATATGCCCTTTGTTTATTTTGCACTTAAAAAGGGTTGATATGTCATTTTGCAAAATAGAATATCAATTATTAGTGCAATAATAAGAGGATATTCGGTTTCAGCAAATCCGAATGACTAAAATAAGACTACTCCTTCGGGTAGTTTTAAGAATCTTTCTTGTAAAAAATGATAGAAAGTTGGGAGAGCACTGCTAAAAACAGAACAATTATCAGCTAAATCTCAATTATCCAAATCCTTTATAGATATGATAATACACTTCATTATTGCGGAGTTCTTGCTTGAAATCGCGCAGCTTTGTCGCTTCATCGATCACGACTAATTCAATATCTGCCATCGCCGCGAAATCTTCTAAATGTTCCACGCTTAAGTTTTGCGAATAGCAAGTATGATGCGCGCCACCTGCCAATATCCAAGCTGCTGCGCCAATTTGAAGATTAGGATGTACTTGCCAAAGTACGCGCGCCACAGGAAGACGAGGCAAAGGTTCAGGTTCGATAGCCGTCACGGTATTCACCACCAAGCGATAGCGATTGCCCAAATCAATTAGCGATGCATTCAATGCCTTTCCTTCGCTACCTGTGAAGACCAAACGAACAGGATTTTCTTTTCCGCCAATGCCCAACGGATGCACTTCGCAGCGAATCTCCTCTTTGGCGATAGAAGGACAAATCTCCAACATGTGTGATCCTAAAACGCTCATTTTGCTCGGATCAAAATGATAAGTGTAATCTTCCATAAAAGAATTGCCACCTTCCAAACCACTTGCCATCACTTTCATCGCTCGCACCAAAGCAGCCGTTTTCCAATCCCCTTCTGCCCCAAAGCCATAGCCTTCTGCCATCAAGCGTTGGGTCGCGATGCCAGGTAGCTGTTTCAGTCCATGCAGGTTTTCGAAGGTATCAGTGTATGCACCAAAGCCACCTTCCTCCAAAAAAGAACGCATCCCCAACTCTATCTTAGCGGCATCTAACAGTGCCTGTCGTTGCTGACCCTCTTTTTTCAGGACGGTCGCAAGCGTGTAGGACGCTTCATATTCTTCAATCAAAGTGGTGATCTGCTGCGGACTGATCGCCTCTATATGCGCTACCAAATCACCCAAACCATAGCCATTTGTAGAAAAACCAAACTGAACTTGCGCAGCTACTTTGTCGCCTTCTGTGACGGCTACTTCGCGCATATTATCACCAAAACGAGCGATCTTCAACTGCTGTAGTGCTTGCCATCCTAGAGCAGCTCGCGTCCAAACATCCAACTGCTCCAACACGGCTTCTTCCTTCCAATGTCCGACTACTACTTTTCGATTGAGTCGAAGACGTGTGTTAATGAATCCAAACTCTCGCCCACCATGTGCCGATTGATGCAAGTTCATATAATTCATATCCATCTGCTGCCACGGAATATCTCGACGGAATTGGGTGTGGAGATGTACCATTGGTTTGCGCAGTACCTTCAGTCCATTGATCCACATTTTAGCCGGCGAAAAAGTATGCATCCAAGCAATCAAACCGATACAGTTGGGACTGCTGTTTGCTTCCAACATCAGTTTTGTGACTTCGTGTGCCTGCGTTAAATTGGGTTGGTGAATAATTTTGACGGGAATTAGTGCTTGCTCATTCAAATATTGGGTAATCGTGGCAGCATCTGAAGTGACTTGTTGTAGGGCGGCTTCGCCATATAAATGTTGGCTACCTGTGATGAACCAAAGTGCTAGTTCTTGCATTTGCGTGTATTATTTTACTGTACTTTGGGCAAAATTGAAATATTCCTTTAATCTGCCTCAGGCTGAAAATTGTTCCACGATTTTAGGATACGTTTTTAAAATTTCCAAAGTCTAGTTATTTTAGGAAGGGCGGAAAGATAAAGTCAAGAACGTAAATTTATTTGGTTCTTTGAAAATTTTTGTGATCTAGCTGTACGATTTCAGGAAATAACATGTTCTTTTTGTCTTAGCACAAAAAGAACCAAAAAAGCCAAGACTGAATTTCTTTTTTAGCGTTGCAAAAGCACCAAAAAGACTAAAC
>JBCCRX010000517.1:0-3918 GCA_039201015.1 Bacteroidota bacterium
AATTAGAACAGAGGATATTTTTCGTATAATTTGGCTCTGAAAACCGCAGATAGCCTACGTTCTCTAAGGCTTTTCAAAGTGAAATGAGGCGGAAAATAGTCCTGTTATAAATTAAGAATAGATGTGTCCAAGTACTTAAACTGCGTATGGGATAAAAAAGTGCATTTCCATTTTTAGTGATCGCGCCTCACGCTTAAGGCGGACACAGTGAGGCGGACACGGTTTGATGATATGGCGATTTGGTAAGCACAACATCACCAATTGAACAAAACCAGTCCGCCTGAGGCGCGATGACCAAAATCGCTGGAAACGAATTCGCACTTTTTTACACCGAATGCAGTATAGTCAACCTTTGAGTAGAGCGCATAAAAAAGCCTCCTTCCAAGAAACAAAAATGAAGGAGGCCACCCCAAAAACCGATTTAAGTATAATCTTGAAAACGGTTTCCGGATCACATACAATCCAATCGCCTTAAATCTTTATTGCTAAAGAGAAATCGGACACTTACCGATCTGTCCTATAAAACTCAAAAATGGGAGCTAGAATCAAAAATACGGAAATGTAGTAAGAAATTGCTTTTCTAAAAACGCACATAACATGCTGCAAGAAGATTTGCCGCACAGATATCATTGACTATAACTTGTTAAAACAGAAAGATGATGTCTCATATATTCTGTACTGCAAATATATATAAATATTTTATATTAGAATCAAATAATATACGTTATTTCTCATTTTAACATTTTACTCAAATATTCCTAGGCCGCCTCTTCTTTTACTACACTGTCTGTCAGTTCTTTAGATATAGAACTTTTTAAAACGCGGATCGTTGTTTTTGTGCCAGCACCTATATCCAGTGTGATGAAATCTTTTTCAATACGCGATATTTTACCATAAATACCGCTAGAAGTAACCACGCGATCGCCTTCGGCCATTTCTGTGACAAATTTGCTTTGGTCTTTCTGTTTTTTTGCTTGCGGACGAATAATGAAAAAATAAAGGACTACGAACATGCCACCTAAAAAAAGCATATTGATGAGTCCTGCGTTTCCACCTGCTTGCAGTAATATAGTTTCGAATTGCATAGTTTATTATAGTTTCTTTTAATTCTTCTAGTTTATTGCTTCTTTATCTTTTACGATGCCGCTAAGGTACAATTTAGTTTTTGATGGGTAAGTATTTGCCGTAATTGTTACTGGTTTTCGTTGTTGTTGGCGCATATTGGTCGTATTGAAACGAACGCTAATTTCTCCTTTCCCATTTGGTGGTATTAAATCTTTTGGCCACTCAGGCACTGTGCAGCCACAAGTCGAACGCGCATCGCTGATAATAAGTGGAACTTTACCTGTATTGGTGAACTTAAAAGTGTGTGTCACGATCTCGCCTGCTTCCACCACCCCAAATTCAAAATTAGTTGTTTCAAATTCCATTTTGGCAACGTTGATGGTATCTTTATGATCTGCTGCCGAAATGGGATTTCGGATGATGGCAGCATTGCCCGTCAAATCTGTAGCTCGAATTTCTTCAATGGATTTCTCTTTTGTTTTATCTGATGCGCAAGCAAAAGCGAGCAGAATAGCACTGCTTAAAAATATTTTTATACTTTGTCTCATCTAATCTATATTCGTTTTCTACAATTCGTGAAGAGTTCTCATGTTATACTACATCATTCGCCCTTTGACGTATTTGGGCTTATTGTTCTTTTGCAAAAGAATCTATCTTTCTAATGCCCAAAGTATTCCAAAAGATCGTCCTGTCATTTTGGCGTGCAATCATCCGACCGCTTTTTTAGAGCCTTGTATTATCGCAAGCTTCACAAAACGTCCATTATATTTCTTGGTAAGGGGTGATTTCTTTACCCATCCCTTCTATAAAAAACTGATGTTCCGTTTGCATTTAATCCCAATATATAGAAGAACACATGCTAACTTTCGAGAGTTGAAACAAAACCTTGATTTAATGGACACAGTTGCCTATAAACTTAATGAAAATATCGTTTTAATGATTTTGGTAGAAGGAAGTGCTAGTATTAAAAAAGGTTTAAGACCCATCCAAAAGGGTGTAGCAAGATTGGCTTTCGATGTATATGAGAAATACGGTCGAACAGATGTAGAAATCATTCCAGTTGGAGCCAATTTTGACGATCCAACGCGTTTTCGGGTGACGCCCATGATAAATTTTGGAAAATCTATTGCTCTAAAAGATTACGCAGAACGCTACAAAGAAAATAAAAATAGAGCTATTAAAGATCTATTGGAAAATGTGCACGCGGGTATGCGTAAAAATATCATTCACATCGAAGTTGAATCAGACGAGATTTTAGTGGAGCAACAATTGATCTTGCATAGAAATGAGCAAGTTAGCACCAGATTTCCTATTGTTTGCCGAACATCTAAGCGTTTGAAAAAAGAAATTGAGATTGTAGAAAAAATCAATCGAATGCCGAGCAAAGAAAAACAGGTATTAAAGCAAAAGACAAAACTTTACTTTGAAATCTTAAAACAGAAAAAGATAAAAGATCAAGCCTTATTTGAAAAAGTGAAGTGGTGGCGAATACCTATCTTTATTTTTGGAATGCCTTTTTTCCTACTTGGAGCGATATTCAATTTTTTGCCACCGTGTTTAGGGAATAGTATTGCTCAAAGAAAAGTAAAACGCATTCAGTATTTAATGCCCGTGGCTTGGGGCATCGGTAATTTATCCTACTTTTTATATCTTTTGTTGCTTTTGCTATTTGCAGGCTTCCTCAAGTCTTGGGCAGCGGTGCTTTTTGTGATGTCTTTGCCTTTGCTTGCTTACTTTTCTGTTGTTTACTATGAAGAATTTAATGCTTGGCGCGCCAAGAGACAATGGGAAAAACCCACCGCCTCTGAGCGCGAACAATTACGAAATCTTAGACAGGCTGCTACATTATGGAGGACTTCAGGAATAGCTATTCGTAGCCGCCCCAATATCCAAATCGAAAGGTAATACCAAAGCTAGGACTCCTAAAATCCGCAGCATCTACTCCCAGTGTATTGTCCAAATCACTGATCCAGCGATAGCCGAAAGTGCCGATCAAGCGCATCCATTGGGTAATATTTACTTCAATACCGACTTCTGGAATCAATACTCCCACGGTTTCGCTAGAAAGTTCTTCCTGTTCTCCGCCTACATCTTCAATATCGACACCGCCAATCGCAGCTTGCAAACTTATGTAAGGATGCACAATTCGGTCATCAATGAAGCTGTAGCCGAGCCATATTCCACCGTAGCCCAAATCAAGATCGTAGCGCTCTGAATCTTTGAGTACATTGCTTGAGCTAGTGCCTGTACCAAAGCCGCCAATGAAGAAATTATTTAATACGACGCCACCACCACCGCCTACCGCAGCAACGGTATTGCCATTGATAGCAGCAAATTGAAGAATTGGCGCACCAAATCCACCGATCACCTCAATGTCAGATGATCCGAAAACGGTTTTATCTTGTGCAGAGAGACAGAGCGATAGGCACACACCAATCGCTAATAAAAGGATGATTTTTTTCATTGAATAAAGTGTTTAATTTACTTATTACTACAAAGAATTTGGTTCAAAGTTCTACTACCAAGGTCTAATCTTGGATCGCTTTTTTGAGGAGCACTTGGTAGCATTTCTTAGCTTTTTTTCTTAAAAAAATTAGGCATCAACAAATCTATTATCTTAAACTAACTACGATGTTTCCAACATTATTTATGGTCAAGCAGCCTTCAATTTATACCTTTTCCTTTTTTTCACTTTTCTTAAAAAAAAATGTGCTTTAGAGTATGTTTTAAAATTAAATTCTGATATATTGAAAATTTAGCAAAAATTTGAAATTAAATTTTGTAAAAATCTAGTAATCATCAAATTTGTTGAGAGCATTTGATTTTTATTAGGACACTATCAGGTTATTATGG
>JBCCRX010000518.1:0-3915 GCA_039201015.1 Bacteroidota bacterium
ATCAAAAATCTCTAATTTTTGATGCTTTTCACCCTTAAAATCCCTTAAGCAGAAAGTTTTTCTCATCAGAAAAGAAACTTTCTGCGAATTTTGGAAACGGAATCCATACTCAAATGTCGATCTAATTTTTTGAACGTTACTAAATAGATAGTTATTCAACGTTTGTAACACAAGACTTTTGAAGTTTGGTTCAGAAAGCTTTGTATTCAACAATTTTGGTTTTGAAACTTCAAAAGTCTTGCACAGCGAAATCAAGGAAATTACAAAAATTATTAAAGTACCGCAAAAATGAAGGGGAAACAAATTGCTTCCCCTTTATCTGATATGTGCAGAGCATCTTTTATACCTAGACATTCCTTTAGGAACGACGCACAAATAACCTCAGATTCTTGACTTCATCTTTACGCCTTAGGCGAATAGGTTTTGCGCTACTTTTCGTTAGAAAAAGTCTTATGTCCGCCTAAGGCGGATTGCGATTTTTCTGCCTCCATTAGCACAAAAATATCTTGTCAAGATTCTCAGTTTATTCATCCCTCGTTCCTTATTTCTTGCTCTAGGGAGTAGGTAATGAATAAGATACCCAAAATGGCAGTTTTAGTTGTTTTTATGCAAAGCGAAAAAACGGATTTATCCGTAGCATAATGCGTATTTTTTCAAGGCAGCAGCAGGGCAAAATAAAGCTGAAAAGTAGGTAGGCTATATTTCACCTACTCCCTTAAGTATTGAACTTTATTTGCATAGAATTAGAGAATCCAACTACTAAAGATTGATTCGTCTAAGACTCTACCTCTTCTTCTAGCAGAGAATGATAAAATTCCACATAAGACTTGAGGAAATCCTCTTCGTCTTGTAGCGGCAAAACAGGTTTAGCTGATGCCACCAAATCTGCTTTCACCTCTTCTGATAAATCTGCGCTACCTTCGATAAAGGCATCCGCAGAAGCAATTGCTCCCTTGTGCAATTTGATTTGCCCATCGTGCTGGAAGGCAGCCAAGTCTTCCTCCTCTAAATTGTTAATTGCTGCTTTTTCAATGAAATCTTCTGTGAAGAACTGATCGTAATTTTGCTCATATACCGAGTAGATTACTTTTGCACTTTGGAAAAGTGGCTCTTGCTTGTAAGCTTCTCTCACATAGATCGGTAGCAAACTAGTCATCCAACCATGACAGTGGATAATGTCTGGTGGCCATCCAAACTTGCGGACGGTCTCTAGCACTCCTTTACAGAAGAAAATCATACGATCAGGGTTATCGTCGAATGCTTTTCCCGCTTCGTCCTCAAAGATCATTTTTCGCTTAAAAAAGTCTTCATTATCTAAAAAGTAAACTTGCATTCTAGCTTTGGGTAAAGAAGCTACTTTGATAATTAGTGGAAAGTCATCGTCATCTACGATGATGTTCATACCGGATAGGCGTACCACCTCGTGCAAGCGGTGTCTTCTCTCGTTGATTGTACCGTACCTTGGCATCAACACTCTAATCTCCATCCCTTTCTCTTGTATGTGCTGGGGCAATTTCCTCGCAATATTGGAGATGTCATTCAGCGCAGTGTAAGGATCCATTTCCTGCGTCACAATCAGCACTTTCTTTTTATCCATATGAAATTTTATTGTATCAAAAACCGATCGTTTTCGGAATTTTTTAAAAAGGAGTGCAAAAATAATAAAATTATAGCATACTATTCCTAGTAAAATGCGCAATTCTTTTGTAAAGCATCTTCGCTGTTTGGCTTTAAAAGGTCAAGAAAGCGAAGAAAGGGACTCCTCAGCCGCTCTGTCCGTTACTCAATAAATTCAGGAAATCTAGAATTAGTACTAGCTTTGCGCCTCAAATTATAAAAACAATCTAACATGAGTATGAAAACGGTAAGCCTATTAATTTTATTTACCGCATTTTCACATTGTTCGCTAGCACAACAAAAAGACAGCTTGAGCGTATTGCTGGAAGACATCATCATCAAAGAAAACCGCTTGGAACTGCCTTTTTCGGAAGCTTCCAGAACGATAGAGGTGATTACTAGAGCAGAAATAGAAACTGCTCCTGCCATCAGTGTGCCTGAATTATTACAATATGTATCGGGCGTAGATATTCGACAGCGCGGTCCACATGGCGTGCAAGCAGATGTAAGCATCAGAGGTGGTACTTTTGACCAGACCTTGATTCTGATTAATGGTATAAAAATGAGCGATCCTCAAACGGGTCATCATGCCATGAATTTACCCATTGATATTGAGAACGTTGAGCGCATCGAAGTATTGAAAGGACCCGGTGCGCGTGTTTTTGGACAGAATGCTTTTGCAGGTGCGATCAACATTATCACAAAGACGCCCGACGAGCAATTTGCGAAAATCAAAGTACAGGCGGGGCAGAATACACTAGGCGGTGTGCGTTTTTCTGCTGCTTTTCCAAAGAAAAAACTCCATCAATATTTTTCCTTTTCCAAGGACTTTTCGCGCGGCTACAAATACAATACCGATTACGATATCAACAATTTTTTCTATCAAGCCAATGCCCAATTAGGCGCGCATGAACTTCATGTAATTGCAGGCTATACCGAAAGAGAATTTGGAGCAAATGGTTTCTATGCTAGTCCTGAGTTCATGGATCAATATGAAGAAATACAAACCAGCTTGCTCGCCGCAGAGTATCGCATCATCAAGGGAGATTGGGTGGTGAAGCCCAGGGTATATTGGCGTAGAAATCAAGACGAGTATGTTTTTGTGAGAAGCAATCCTTCGCTTTTTAGGAATTTACACATTGGACATACAGTCGGTGCAGAAATCAATAGCAGCTATCAAAATAATTTGGGTACAACGGGCATCGGAATAGATGTTAATAGAGTGAGTCTGAGCAGCAATAATCTAGGAAGCCGAGAACGCGTAGCGACCAGCGTTTTTCTGGAACACCGCTTTCGTTTTGCGAATATAGATGTCACGCCTGGCATTTTGTTCAACTACTTCTCAGATTTTGACGCTAACTTTTTGCCAGGTATTGAACTTGGCTATGACTTGGGCAAGGGCTTACGCGCCTACGCCAATGCGGGCTACACCTATCGCGTGCCTACTTTCACAGATTTACATTACGAAGATCGCGCCAATATTGGCAATGAAAATTTGCAACCAGAATCAGCAATCACTTACGAGGCAGGTTTGAAGTACCAAAACAGATTCTTACAATCACAAGTGAGTGCTTTTAGTAGATTGGGCAATGATTTGATTGATTGGACAAAAGAAATAGACACATTGCGTTGGCAGCCGCAAAACTTTACATCTGTTAATCTATCTGGCTTGGATGCTTCCCTGACGATGCGCTTTGCGGACAATCCATTGGCTTTGAATTATTTCAATATCGCTTACACTTACATAGATGCACAAATTGAGGAAAGTGATGTTCCATTTTCAAGATTCGCACTAGAAAATCTCCGCCACCAACTTATCATCGGAATAGAAGAAAAAATAACAGAAAAATTGTTCGCTAATATTCGTTTTCGCTATCTCGACCGAGTAAGTTTGGACGATTATTCTTTGGTGGATTTAAGATTTTTATGGCGCAGTAGATCATTTAACGCTTTCTTAGAAGCGACCAATTTGCTAAATGTGACTTACCGAGAGACCAATCTTGTGACGATGCCAGGCAGATGGATTCGAGGAGGACTTGGTTTTACTTTTTGATAGGTCTTCTTGTAAAATCCAATGTGCTATTTTGTAGCGGCTGAACTGCAAAGTAGGACGTCTTGTGAAACAATTAAGGCCATTTAAGAACACATAAGACTTAATACACTGTAAACTAAGTTTTTTCGCATTTTCAACGGGGGAGTTGGAGGGAGAAAAAAAGGTTTCTCAAAAACCTTTTTTTCTCCCTCGACCCTCACATGCCGCCGTCTTCGACGGCGGTGGAGGGGTTTTTGAAGCTCGAA
>JBCCRX010000519.1:0-3904 GCA_039201015.1 Bacteroidota bacterium
ATAAAATCCAGCGTACTTTTGGGGCGATTGAGGTATTTAACGAGCGTTATGTCAGGTTCTGCGCCACCGTTGATATCTTGCGCAATTTCTGCTTCCAGTTGCTGTTTTCGCTTGTTGTCCGTCGTGATGAGCAGTTCATTGAAGGCCGCATTGAGGTGATAGTCTTCCCAAGCAATGCTGTCCTGAGGTGGTGGATTTTGTTGGAAAATTTGATGTAATTCTAAACGAACTTGTTCCAGCAGTTCGGGATGTTTGCTTTCTAACCACTCCAAGAAAGCGGATCGAATGTCATTGGGTATTTTACCGCTTTCAAAATAGGGCAATTGCAGCAATTGATTGATATTTTCGGTAGTCAATAGATTATTTTCATCCGTACTCAAAAGTGTGCCCAACTGTAAGGTCAAATCCCAATGCAAGGACGGATAAACGCAGCAAGCCGCTATCCACTTCAAGATTTCTTCTTCAAAATGAATGTTGAATTGCTCCACAATATGTCCCGCTTCCTTTTTGATTTGAATGGGATAAGTAGCGGCATCTTCCACACGCAATCTCCAGTTTTCAAAGCTCGCTTCTGTGCCCAAATCGAGTTGCTCCACGTAGAATTGAAGGCTTTGTAAACTACTCGGCAGCACCACAAAACTTTCTTCCAAAACGCGCTCTCTTCTCCCCCAATCGCTGGTCGGAATGGGTGTGAAAATGGCACGGTCTTTCCAGAGTTCTACCACTTTTATCCATTTGGAAACTTTACCTGTGGTAGCGTTCAAAAGACTATACGCATCTCCTGAAATCAATAAGCGACTTTCTGGAAAAAGCTGCTGCAAGTCTTTGATCTTCAAGCCATCAGGATATTTTTCATTCCAGCACAAACGCGGATCGTGATGGTAGAAAAAGCGTTCTACCAAAACTTCATTTTCCAAAAACTGATGATAAAGATAGTCTTGCCAATGTGCGCGGTGGTCGTCCAGGTTTTGGCGATGAATAAGCAGTAAATATTCGGGTGGTCGGGTGCGATAGCTATATTCGAAATTAATCATGCCGCCTTCCTGTATCGTGGATTGCACGGTTCGGTTTATATCAAATACCAATTGATCGGCAGTGGTGCGTTGGCGTAAACTGTTGAGCAAACTATCAAACTGTCCACCCAAAGTAATGGGCGCACTACTTTTCAGTTCGATGTTCCAGATATGGGGCGGCTGTGTGCCTTGTTCTTTTTCCGCGATGAGTTCTCTGCGGTTGCGTTCTCTTATCCACAAAACAAGTAGCAATAAGATAGCAGTCAGCACATAAAATAAGCCTTTTAGCCATCCGATGTTCTCTGAAAAAAACTTCCGCCAACCCGTCAATTCTTCAATGTCAAGACTCAATACATCGGTATCAATCGGATAACCTTCGCTCGCAAAAAGTGGACGACCTACTTCTCTTTCTTGGATACTGGCACTATTCACAACTTGCGCAGTGTCCGCCACATTATTTTCAATGATTGCACGGAAATAAATAGAAACGGATTGCTCGGCTTGTCCATAAATTTCAACACAAACCGAATCCAACCCAACGCTATCTTTTGCGCTGTAAAAAAGGCACAGATTGTTGTTGATTTGAAAGCGCGCAAAAATAGAAGAATCCGTTTGGTTTTGATTGCTGCAAAAGACCGCCGATCGAATCGGTAATTCCAGATCAGGAATGTTAGCAATCGTACTGCTGTCCAAGCAAATCGTATCGCTTAAATTGATATTGACCGCAAAAGAAGGAGCCGTGAACTCGGAAGCCTCGACAAGGATGGGACGAAATAAAATGACAGCAAGTAAGCCAGAAAACAAGAGCAGTATTACGATTGCAGGCAACAACCAAGGCAATCTCTTTTTGCTGTCGGAAGGACTGGTGTTGCTTGAACTTTGATGTATGGCACGGACGCGTTGCAAAGCGCGATCAAAAACGGTATAGACCAGTTCTTGTTCCTGCTCGTTTTGCGCGAATATGGGCGTGAGTAGCAGTTTGAGGGCTTCTATTTCCAGCTTTTCGGGCAACTGCTCCACAATGGATTGCAACTGCAATTGCGTGTCTATACCAAAGACAAACCCTTCTAGCTCCAAGGCTCGAAGCCATTCTGCCAACAGGGCGTATTTTATTTTCGTTTGATTCGTCAATTGCGCGCTTTGCTTTGAGGGGTTAAATTACAAAGAAAATAGGAAACTTAGTCATTTGCGCTTTGCTCGAAGACCAGCTTACCTTTTTCGCAGTCAATCATCAGTTCCTTATTGTTCATTGCATAAGCACCTGCACTTGCTAACCACTCAAAATAGGTTCGCTCTAAATCCAATTCAGGGCAAGCGCGTTTGGTTGCTCCGACGGCACTGATTGTTAGTTTTTTTGCATCGGTTTTGTAGCTAGAAAAATATTGATTGCAAAAGCTTTTTCCCGTAATTTCATCCTCTTTGAAACGCAGCGTCACCACCGATTCCATTGCTTTGTCGTCCATGCTTTTGAGTTGCCATTCCGTTCCGTCTAGAGAAATTTGTTCCAATTGCTTGGTTTTGCAAGCCCACAAAGCAGATAGGCTAAAGATGAAAAGTAGTGTTCGTAGCATGAGTTGTTTTGTTTTGAATTAGACTTGATTTTTTTGAAAGTATTGTTCTTTTTTGGGTAAGGCTCAGTAATTTCTCAAATCAAAAATTTTACCAATCGAGGAGCAAGAAATGTCATTTTTCACCCAAATTAGGGAATGATTCTTGCACTTAGATCAAAAAATGACATCTCTAAATAAGAAATCAATGAGCAAAACTAATGATTTGATCTAGAAGAAAACAAAGATAAATCAAGCCTTATTCATTCTGGTACAAAAAACCCGCTAGACCAACTGACAGATAGAACGTATTACTATTGAAATAATCCTCGTCTGGGATGCTATCAGATCTCGTGCCAGCTACCGAAAATCCAGCTTCTAATAAAATAGCTAAATGATCTTGACGTACTGCAAGGCCAGCAGATAAGACACCACTCAAAGTATGTCCTGAATTTTCTGAAAAGCCAAAATCGAAGTTATAACGACCAAAACCAAAAGCAGTACTTAAATACGGAATGATGGTATTACCATTATCAAAAAAATAAGATATTCTAGGACCAATACTGAAGGAAGAGCTTTTGGAATCTTCATCAAATCTAGAGTAGTTTAATCCAAGATTTGCTCCTACAGCGAGCCTATTTGCAATAAAGTAAGAATAACTTGGATTGAGTACAAAACCAATACTGCGATCGTCTTGAAATTCGTCGCCATTAGAACTAAAGCTAACAGTACCTCCAACAAAGCTAGCACCTTTGCTGGTTGCAAGCGATTGCGTGTGGCCTATTTGAAGAAAGGAAAAAGCGAATAGTGTGGTGAATGCGAAAAATAGTATTTTCATAACTATAGTTTTTAAAGATGATAGAATATGAATTTTAGCTTCTGCTGTATTTGGAGGAGTGCAAAATCTCTTCAAATCACGGGCTAGCAGAAATCCACAGCAATATTATAACATAAAAACGAAAATAAATCGCTTTTGTTTTATGATTTATTTTGTTCTTAGACACTTTTTTTAAAATTTTTATCATGCAGGCATTTGGTTAAGTATCATTCAGTAGCTAGCATTTCTCGAAGTAAAATAGTGTGTATTTTAATTTTGAAAAGTAACAGATTTCCAAAGTTTGAGGCCGCTCCGAAAAGTCAAATTGTGTCTCGTTTTTACCTTAAAGCGAAATTGGATTAAACGCAAGTATTTGATTATCAATTTTAGGCGTGTACGAAGTTCCATTTTTTGTTTTTCGCCGAGCGAAGCGAGGCGAAAAACGGTGGGTTTTAGGGGGCAAATCAGCCTTTTAGGCTGATTTGCCCCCTAAAAATCCCTCTGAGGCGCGAGCGAAGCGAGCGTCG
>JBCCRX010000520.1:0-3878 GCA_039201015.1 Bacteroidota bacterium
ACGCCTTAGGCGAACAGGTTTTGCGCTACTTTTCGTTAGAAAAAGTCTTATGTCCGCCTAAGGCGGATTGCGATTTTTCTGCCTCCATTAGCACAAAAATATCTTGTCAAGAACCTCTGTTTATTCATCCCTCGTTCCTTATCAATCTTAAAGTTATGAAAAACACACTATTCTGCTGTCTAATGCTACTTTACACCAATCTATTTTTTGCTCAAACGGCACCTCCACGCCTGAGCGTTGATGGAGATGCGGAGATAAAAGAAGCCATTTTTGTAGGGCAATTGCCTCCCGCTGCACCACCTGTTGATCCAGATTGTGGCACACCTGCTTTCACAGGTCCTGATTGTTTGCCGATCGTTAAGGCAAATATCTATGATGATGTACTAATTTACGGTCGCCTACTCCTTAGAGACGAAAACAGTAATATTATCATAGGAAAAGAGGCTGCCAAAGAAAATACAACTGCCAAAGAAAATATAGCGATTGGACTCAGTGCCCTATTTGGCAATACTTCAAAGTCCCACTTAATCGCTATTGGAGATAGTGCTTTATACAACAATGGCGTTGACCCAACTGGAGGTATCATCCCTGATACCGCAGCGGTCAGTAATATAGCAATTGGTTCTAGAACCCTCTTTGCCAATACTTTAGGTGCTAAAAATATTGCAATTGGTCGCTTTGCTTTGACTAGTAATACCAATGGTTTCTGTAATGTTGCGACTGGAAAAGATGCTTTGAAAGACAATACCTCAGGAAATACGAATATCGCCTATGGCTGCGAAGCACTGTTCAGAAACAAAACAGGAGATGGCAATACCGCAATCGGACACGAGGCATTGAGGCTTTCTCAAAGTGGTGACTTCAATACTGCTCTGGGCTATCGAGCATTTGAAGGAGGCTCAGGCTTCACCAATTCGACTGCCATTGGGGCTTTTGCGAATATTTTGGGTAGTAATAGCATTATTCTCGGAAACAGTGCCGTCAGTGTCATACAAGGCAACGTTAACTTTTCCACCTTTTCTGATCGGCGACTCAAGCAGAATATTCAAGATAATATTCCAGGGCTATCATTTATTAATCGGCTTCGTCCTGTGAGCTATCAAATGAATGTAGATGCTATGATGAAAGATTATGAAGGAACAACAAATCAATTCTACTGGCAAAAAGTAGCCGAAGAAAAGGGGAAAATTCGATATACAGGTTTTGTTGCACAAGAAGTAGCCGTGGCGGCGAAGAAGGTCGATTTTGATTTTAGTGGTGTCCTCGCACCTAGGACAGAAGAAGATCATTATGCACTCCGCTATGCCGAATTTGTAGTTCCTTTAGTAAAAGCAGTGCAAGAATTGAGCGAAGAAAATGAGAAAAAAGCAGAGCAGATTCGTGAATTAGAAGCTAGATTAGCTAAAATAGAAACGCTACTCAAAGATAGAAGCAATGTAGAAATAAATGCTGCTCAATTGGAACAAAATACACCGAATCCATTCACGGAATCTACGCAAATTCGCTACTTCCTTCCAGAAAACACAACTAATGCTAGCCTACAAATTGTAGATATGAATGGGAGAATTAAAAAGACCATTCTGTTGGAGCATAGAGGTTTTGGGCAGCTCAACTTACAGGCTCGTTCTTTGCATGCTGGAATGCACACTTATCGCTTGATTGTAGATGGAAAAATCGCTGTCACTAGGCAGATGTTGATTACGAACCAATAAGAGCGATCAAACACGCGGCACAAAAACAAAGACATCTATGCGTCGATTGATTTTTCGTCCTTCACGCGTCGTATTGCTAGCTTTCGGATAGCGTTCGCCGTAGCCGCCATATTCGATACGCTCTGCATTAATGCCATTGCGAATCAAATAATCAGCTATGGCTTTTGCTCGGCGTTCTGAAAGGGCTTGATTTTGATTGGCATTGCCTGCGCTATCCGTATGTCCGCTAATAGAAGCATGATGCTTAGGATATTTTTTCAAGAAACGAAGCAAACGTTCTGCGGCGGCATTTGCTTCTGCGGATAGTTCATTGCTCCCAGAGGGAAAATTGGCATCTTCCAGACTGACATTTTCTCCTTCCAGCAGTTTTTTTTGAGTAGCGGCATCAAAGTTGAAAGACAGCGCATCGGGTTCGTTATACGCCAATTTTTCAATACAAAATTCGTGTCGATTGCTGTATTTACCCGTGGCAGCAGTGATGCCCCAGTAAACTTGGCTGTTGCCTTCAAAAATATACCTGACAATGTCTCCATTATAAGCAATTTGATGTTTTTGGTCGAGGGTCACTGTAAGCAATTGGCTGCTTGGATTCCATTGAATACGCAATTGATGCAAGCGGCAATCTTCTATATTGGGAATGATTTTAGGACCTGCCAAATTCAGGCGATGGCGAATATTCCCATTGGCAAGAATCGCCATGTGATCTTCTGCTGGATCAAGCAAATGTTCATTCCGCCAAGTATCTATTTCTATACCCAGAGAAGGATACAATCCCATGAAACCCATACCTTCTCCCGACCAACCCGTCTGCACCGCTTCTGGCGAAAATACCAATACAACACCGTCCGCGCCCGCCTTGTCTTTACAGCCTAACATAACTTTCAACTCCATATCAAGCGATTGAGCAAGATCAATGGGTTTTTTGTGCCAAAGTGAGCCCGCCGCACGCTCCTGATCTGGAACAAGCTGAAAACAGCGATCTCCTGTAAGGCGAGCAGTGCCATCTAGTAAGAAATCCGTCAACTCAAAGTCGTTTTGGGCTAAGGCAAATGTGGCAAGGAAAAAAAAGGGGAAGGATGCTAAGGTGATCTTCATGATATGTGTGTCGTTCAAATGTGAAAGAATGTACAAACGAAACCTAAAAAGAGTACAGCGGGTTGTGCTAGAAGCGCGTTTTATGATTTGAAAAATGATGTGTTGTCATTCAAAGTATTTAGAAGCAATTGTCAACGCTTACAAATATTTGGATAACTAGATAAAGCCTTGTATTTTTACTTCACAAAACAGTCAATATGAATCGAAGACAAGCACTCAGCACCATTGCACTTGGCTCCACAGCAGTCGCTCTCTTCCCTCAATGTAGCAGTCCAGAGGTGCTTCCTGTATTCCAACATTTTGAAGTAGAGCGAAAAGCCTATCGACTGTTGAGGCATCTCACTCAGATTATTTTACCAAAAGGTAATTTACCGATAGAGACGCGTGAACCAACGGCTGAATATGTGCTCAATATCGTCGATAATTGCTATACAGAATTGGATAGAAATCGTTTCTTGGAAGGCTGGAAAGCCTATCAAGATTTCTTGAAAACAGCGATGAATCGCTCCTTGCGTAAATGGAAACCCGAACAAAGGCAACAAGTATTAGAAACTTTAGAGGCTGATAGTTTAGAAGAAAATCCGCTTGCCTATTTTTACCAAAATACCAAATCTTTAACTAAGCAGCATTTTACAAGTTCCGCCTACTATATGGAGGCGCATCTGGAATACCAATTTATTCCAGGTGGGTATGAACCTTGTGTGGCCGTCTAGTAGTACAATCATTAAATAACTACCTATACTGCGTATGGGGTAAAAAATTGCATTTCCGTCTTTGTTGATTTGTTGAACTGTTTGTTCATTTAATACGCTTAGGATCAACGCATTGCAGTTCAACGAATAAACAATTTGAACAGACGTGTCCGCCTTAGGCGCGATAAACAGGTATAAGTACTTAGACAAAATTAATCTAGCTATTAAACTCGGCAGCATCGCGCTTGCAGCGCTCGCTGCCTCATGGTGGTCTTGGAGGGCAGACAAAATAGAAGCTGGTGCTTTACGAGATCTTGTATTTCGTCTGCCCTCCAAACCTCCTCTGCGCGCCGAGCCGAACTGTGTCTGCCTTACCGTG
>JBCCRX010000521.1:0-3876 GCA_039201015.1 Bacteroidota bacterium
ATTAAGTGTTGAATTTATACATACTTGGCTGCTGATGAAGCTATGGGAACTTCCGGAGGGAGAGAGGAATCGGCGGTTTTACTGCCGATTCCTCTCTCCCTCCTGAAGTTCCCTTCGCTGCATCAGCAGCGAAGTATGTAGAATTTCAACACTTAATGAGACGCTATTGCAGCATTTACTAATCACCGCATTCTGTTAATAATCAGTAAAAATTAGTAATTCTTAAAATTTTATCTATGCCCAAAGGACTTCTTGAATTTTTTCGCAGAAAGAATTCGTATTTCATACACATCAATAGGGTTTTCTCATAAAATTCAATGTGCTATTTTGTAGCGGTTAAATTGCAAAGTAGGATGTTTTTGAAGCACTTAAAAGACATTTCAGAACACATAAGACTTATTTTTTTAGCGTTACTTACTTCCAATTTTGAGATTTTCTTATCGGAACAAACAAAGCCCCAAAAAACAATGGACAAATACAGCTTTTTGCAGAAAAATTTATACTTTGTATGTTGTTGTAGAAATAGCCACTAATGCATAAATGATAGCTAGTTTGATAGAGAATTAGTGCCGAATTAGTTCAATTAGCCTGTTTTTACTCGTATATTTATATAAAATAGTTTTCACGGGAAACCCTTACTGAAACTAGAAAGCAAACAATACATTTTCCAACTAATGAACAAAAAATACATTTTCTGCCTGTTGTGTCTCACAAGCTTCTTGCTATCTAATAAATCCTTCCAAATGGAGGAAAAGAACTATACCTACAAACTAAGTGATTATGGCTTTTTTGAAGGTAAGCTAGCAGAGATGAAAACGGCTAAAGATGTGTTTAAATATGAAATTAATGCGCCGCTGTTTTCCGATTATGCGCATAAAGCGCGTTTCATTCGATTGCCAGCAGGCGAAAAAGTGAACTACCAAGCAGAACGAGTTTTCGATTTTCCAATCGGTACAGCAATCATCAAAACTTTCTTCTACTACAAAGATGAACGCAAAACAGATAGTCCCAGACAAATCATGGAAACTCGGGTTTTGCTACACGAAGAAAATGGCTGGATCGCACTGCCATATATCTGGAACGAGGAGCAAACCGATGCCTTTTTAGAAGTAGCAGGTGGCAACATAGACATCAAATGGAAAGATGCGCAAGGCAAGAAGCAAGAACTCAATTACAAAGTACCCAATATGGTGCAATGCAAAGGCTGCCACTCTTACGATAAAGAAATGACGCCCATTGGACCTTCCGCAAGACAGCTTCACTTGGGAGATCAATTGAGCACTTGGAGCAAAAAGGATTACATCAACGATTTGCCTAATTTGTCAGAAATCTCAGCCTTGGCGCGCTGGCAACATCCTGAGAGTGGTACGCTGGAAGAACGTGCGCGCGCTTATCTGGATGGTAATTGTGGGCATTGTCATCATCCTAAAGGACCTGCGAGTACATCGGGCATGTTTCTCACCACCTATTTCAATGATCCAACCACTTTGGGCATCAATAAAGCACCCATCGCAGCGGGTCGAGGAGCGGGTGGTCGCCCGTTTAGTATCGTTCCAGGACAACCCAATCAGTCCATTATGCTGTATAGACTAGAGTCCACCGATCCAGGCGAAATGATGCCTGAGGTCGGGCGACAAATGCGGCACAAAGAAGGTACGGATTTAATTCGGGCTTGGATAAAGTCTATGAAAGAATGAGCGCGCGCGATTCTATTTTGTGACAAAGTCTATTTGTAAGCTGCATACACTGAAAATGAATTTGCAACTGAATGTATGTTTTGCCTTTACGAAATTTAAAAATTTGAGTTTAGTCCGAAAACCTTAAAAAGAGACAATTTGTCAAATCTTGAAAATTTGACAAATTTAAAAACCGGATAATCAGATTACTGCGTTCAATTCAACCTTACTTTTCAAAAGTGGACACAAATAGAAAATGGAGGATTTCGTTTCCAAGATTCACAGAAAGTCTTCAGCCTCGCGCCTCACACCTGAGGCAGATCAAAATTTTTCAAAGGTAAAACCTGTGCGCCTCAGGCGTAAGACTTTCTGCTTAGGAGAATTTAAGGGAGAAAAGCAGGAAAAATTGGTGATTTTTCCTGCTTTTCTCCCTCACCCCTCGTTCGCCGCCGTCGAAGACGGCGGCAGATACGTTTTTTGAAGCTCGAAATTAAAATAAACTTAGTTTACAATACAATAAGCTCGACTTTAGCCTTTTGCTATTAGCTGCTGGCTTGTATCGTAAGTGCTTGCCAGTCAGTACGATAAATTTACTTACACGCGCACTTTTTTATTGAGTGTAAGTAAATATAATCACTATAAACTAAACACTATCGGCTAATAGCCAACTGTTAATGGCTAAAGTCGAGATAAGCAATCAAAGATTTACTAAATTCCAAAAATTTAGCAAATCGCTATCTTTGGTTTGCTAAATCTCAAAGACTTAGTAAATCTAGACTGCTCTGATACACCCTTTTCACTTTAAAATCACTGAAAACCCAAACATATCTTACCTTTGGCGAGTTATTTGAATCAAATCAATAGACATGAAAAATATACTGCTCTTTTTATCCTTCTTACTGACACTAAATCTTTATGGTAAAGGTATCAAATTCTTTCAAGGCACTTGGGAAGAGGCACTTGTACAAGCGGCAGCAGAAGAAAAAATCATCTTTGTAGATGCTTATGCAGAATGGTGCGGACCTTGCAAGCGCATGGCGAGAAATGTATTTACGGATAGCGAAGTGGGAGATTATTACAACGCCAATTTCCTGAATTTGAAAGTGGATATGGAAAAACCAGCCAACGCAACTTTTGCAAAGGCATATCCTGTCAAAGCTTTTCCTACGCTCTATTTCATTGATTCTAAAGGAGAAGTGGTGCATAAAGTGAAAGGCGCGCAAAGTGTAGAACAGTTCATTAATATGGGCAAAAATATAGTCTCCAAAACGGATCGTTCGGTTTTTTACGAAGAGGCTTATGCAAAGGGCGACCGCAGTCCAGAACTGATGTACAAATACGTACAAGCACTCAACAAAGCAGATCGACCAAGCCTAAAAATTGCGAACGATTACATCAATAGTCAGCGAGATTTAACGACAGCAGACAATTTAAAATTCATCTTAGAAGCTGCCTCTGAAATGGATTCCAGAATTTTTGATTTATTGATTCAGCATCGAGCCGCTATCGAAAAGATAAGCTCAACCGAAGAAGTCAATCAACGCATTGCTCAAGCGGCTAAAAAGACCTTAAAAAAGGCAGTAGAATTTGAGAGCGAAGACCTATTAGTGGAGACTCAACAAAAAATAAAGCAACATCTACCTGACCAATATTTACCTTTTTATCTGGAATCAGAAATGAAATTTGCGCAAAGCACTAGAGATGCAAATCGCTATCTGAAAGCTTGGAAAAAGTACGTCACGAAAGTAGCCAGTTCAGAGGTGAAAGAGCAAAGTTTATTGGCGTCTGCGCTTGCTCGTTCTTTCCCCGATTTTCCTGCTGGTTTGAAAGCCGCAGAGAAAGTAGCCGCCAAAGCCGCAACGGATAGCCAAGACGTAGATGCAAAAATCATTTATGCAGATTTACTCTTGCTCAATGGAAAAAGAGAAGAGGCGAAAAAAATAGCCACACAAGCCATGCAATTGGCAAAACAAAGCGGCAACCAAATGAAGGTGGTCAAAGCCATGCGATTGTTGAAGCAATTGAATTAAGGGATTAAGTAGATGCGAGTATTCTACCCTAATAAAATTTGAATCTTTCTGATTGTAACGTTTTGCGGTGAAAGAAAAAAGTCTCCAAAAGTCAGTAAACTCAGTGGTTTTCCGCGCCTTCGGCGCGGAAATTCTTTTGGAGGGAGAGAGGAATCGGCGGTAAAACCGCC
>JBCCRX010000522.1:0-3861 GCA_039201015.1 Bacteroidota bacterium
ATCTTCAAGTAGTAGATTGAAGGATTTACGATCATAGCTCGTCGTATCTTTGAATTGTCGATCTGTTGTTATTAATTTGTAGTTCATGTTTTTCGCCTAAATTACGTAATCTACTCAGTATCAAAGTAAAACAAGTCTAATGAGGAACTGAAGCAGCGGGTGGAGGAATTGGAGCAATAATCGTCAGAATCAGGATTTGCAGGATGAGAGGATTCACAAGATTCTTTCCTAGTGGGACAGGTAGCATTTAGTTTATACGCTAGGTATTCCATAATCCTGAAAATCAAGTAATGCTGTAAACCTGTCTGCCTCAGGCTGATCCTGATTCCGACAGAAAAGTAAAATTGAATAGCGAATATCGAATGCTGAACACCAAGTAATGAAGTAGCTAACAAGACGTGTAGCGTGTAGAAATGAGCAGTTGTAAGTTGTTTGGAGACGAATAAAAATCTATGGCTCTGCTTATCCTACACGCTACGCATCCCACTGAGCACTTCGACATTCGTAATTCCCCTGTTCATGATTCGATATTCGAAAAATACCTAATACCGAAAATAACATGAAAAAAATATTTTTATTTCTTTTCGCTACCTTATTTGGTGTAGGGTCAATCTTGGCGCAAAGCTCCGAGTGCGAAGAAGATTTAGAAGTCAACAACGAAACAGAAGTAGTCAACAATAGAGTACAAGCTTCTAACAAAGTAACGATTAGTCGTAAACTATACGATGGAGAGCAGTTAGAAGTTAGAGGTGGACAAGTAATTGAGCTATTACCCGGCTTCGAAACAGAATATGGTGTAAGTGTGGATGCAGCGAATGGAGATTGTGAAGATGGAGAAGAATTATGTCCTATTATTTGCCAATTCATTGGAATGAGAGACCCAAGTGAAGATATGTGCTGCTTTGAATGGCAAGATAATCCCAACTTAAAACGTCCCATGCGCCGAGTATGTCCAGATGCCACTACGACATACATACTAAAAATTATCAGAACCAATGGGACAATAGAAACACAGAATTTTACAGTCGAAGTAGAAGGTGTAGAATTTACGCAGAACCCCTATTACCTCCGTGAAGGACAAAACAGCGTAGAACTTGCCCTTACAGAAAGCTATGCCAGTTATGAGTGGGCAGCCATAGGGGGTGATGGAACTCCTATGACCGCTACTTCTCCTACTTTTACGGTTTCTTTTGCTGGTACTTATGGTGTGACGGTGACAGATGATAATGGATGTGAACTTAAAGGAGAAGTAGCAGTAGAAAATGCAGAAAATCCATTGGTGGAAGTATTGACTCCCGATCCTTCCATTTGTGTGCCTACACCAGAAGCGAATCTGAACCTACAAAAAAGTGCAGATTGTGCGATTGGGACACTCACATTGGAGGTCTCAGGGGGTAGTAGTTATCAATGGGAAGACAATACTACTAATTCAACATTAGATGTGACTACTTCGGGAGAATATAATGTTACTGTGACTAATGAAGAAGGTTGTTCAACCGTAGAAGTCATTGAGGTAGAAGATTGTGATCCTGATGTCGAAATAATGCCCTCGTCAGCATTCATTTGTCCTGGAACAGCTAATAGTTTTGTTGATCTAATGACAGGAGACGAATTTAGTAATCACATCTGGAGAGACAAGCAAGGAAATGTAGTAGGAACTTCTTCAGTTTATAGAGCTATATCACCAAATACATATACGGTAACAGCTACTAATGCAAGTGGCTGTACTTCTAATGCATCTGCCATTGTTTATTCTGTTATTTTGGATAATATTAGGATTAATTCTGTTAGTCCCAATTGTATTAATGGACCTATTTCAGATTGTATGGAAGGTCAACAATTACGAATTTTTATCACAGGCTCAGATGATCTTAAATATGAATATGTATATTCAATAAATGGTGTTGAATATGATAGAACTATGAGTGATTCTGAAGAAACTTTCGGCTTATCGGGGAATTTTGTGGAGAGAGAAAATTATGTAATTTTCTCTCTCCACAAAACCCCTTCTAGTGGGAAATGAAAAAAGTACTTTTTTCATTTTCCACAAAAATAACCGAAGACCCAAACTTTCTTTACGGTACCAGATGTTAAAGATCAAGGAACAAATTGTTCCTATCAGTTAAGCATTAGCGTAGAGGCTATAGACAAAAAAACAAATGTTAGATGTAGGTCTAATGTTATGAATTTGACAGTTTATGAACCTTGGATTAATCAATTTCAAGGTCTAACTGCAAATGCTAACTGGCGTGTTGCTGTTGGTCGTCCTATTACTTATTCAGCATGTGCTTCTACTTCCTGTACTAATTTTGAATGGTCTATGCCAGATAATGCACCCGATGGAGAGGATGCTTGGAGAAGTCTCAGTGGGGGTAATGCTAGATCAGGAAGTGATCTTCTCATTAATTATTCGAGCTTACACAATGATGGGGAATTGAGAACTCGTAATGACTGGTTTGGAGATGTTTATGGCAGAGTTAAAGTAAGATTTAGAAGCTGCGATAATATGACCTATCAATTCATATCTGATGAATTTGATTCTCGCTCTACTAGAAGAGCAGAAGTGTTTTTTGATCCTGATGTTAATGTTCAAGGTGGTGTTCCAAGTACTGCCAATCCTCCAGCATGGTTTATCTTTTGGAAAGATGGAAACGTTGTTGAAGATATCAATATATGTGGATATGATCATAGTAGAGATTATGGTGCGTGGAATGCAATAGAAGGTATGAGGTTAGGTCCTCTTGCACCCACATGGTGTGGTCCTACTAGGAGTTCTACCAATTTCTGGCAATTTCCCAGTGTTACTGTAAATCATACTTCCAATGGCAATCATTTAGATTGTGTTTCTGCTGTAATAGCACATGAGCTTCATCATCGAGATATTTTTAATGAATGGCGCAGTAGTGGTTTTGGAGATGAGGATGAAGATGGGATTCCAGATTTAGAAGAACAAGCACCAGGCTCAATGGCACTAGGTCAAATAAATTTCGGAATATCTGAGACTACAATTACGGATAGCTATAATCTATCTCTTATTTTCGATGATAATTATTTAGGGTATGAAGATGAAGAAATTCGATGTAGACAACTAGAGCTAATCGAGACTGAACTTAAACAAATATTCCCTGAACTTGATTGGTCAGCAGATTCACAAAATCCAAAATGGTGATTTATATCATAGTTGATGACTTCTTTAAAAAGATAAAAATGAAGTACTTCTGGTTTTTGTTATTCTATTTAACAATATTGTCAAGCTATGGACAATCCAATAACTACATCGGACGCTTGCCTATCGTAGGAAGTTATCCTGAAGAAAGTCCTGAAAATATTACACTGACTTGGAAAGAAATGAAGGTTTACTTCGAAGAAGCTTTAGCTTTTAAGGAGCTACAAGATTTAGATCATAATATCAACTTAACATTGGAGATTTGGTATTCTTTCGGACGAATTGAGGATATAGATTGGTCTGAACAGGATAGAAAAGAAATTGTGCTTTATCTAGAGTATTTCCTAAATGAAGTAGAGAGAAAAATGAAAGGGAATATTGCTAGTACTGGGAACTCGGTGAAAGTAGCCTCCTTTCCTTATCTATGCCTTTGGACTATACTGAAACTAGATTTTGAAAAGGGCTATGAATTATTGCAGCAGCAAATAGGATTAATTGATAACGCCGCCCTTATTAGATTATTAGAAGATTACTACGAAGAAAAAGACTTAAACATTGAGCTTACCCCAATCAATAGGACAGTCTAACAATAATTCTTCGTTAATAAAAAAGGTTCAAAATAGATGGATTTTTGAGTAGCTTTCAAGGGGTAGTTCAGATTTCTAGGTGTTTGAAATGTTAAGCCACCCAAGAGC
>JBCCRX010000523.1:0-3837 GCA_039201015.1 Bacteroidota bacterium
CCTCAGATTCTTGACTTCATCTTTACGCCTTAGGCGAACAGGTTTTGCGCTACTCTTCGTTAGAAAAAGTCTTATGTCCGCCTAAGGCGGATTGCGATTTTTCTGCCTCCATTAGCACAAAAATATCTTGTCAAGAACCTCAGTTTATTCATCCCTCGCTCCATAGGAATAAAAGTAGAATTATTCTGGAAAGTTTTGCTCAAGATAAATATCAATGGACATTCTCCAATTGAAAAGTATCATCAACTATACCATAAATACGGTTTGTTATGTTTAGATATACCAAAAGTAGTTTAAAGAAATTGGAATTGCTACTGGAAGAAGTAGGCTACATTATTCGATACGAAAAAGGCAACTTTCAGAGTGGCTATTGCATTGTAAGGGATAAAAAAGTAGTGATTGTGAATAAGTTTTTTGATACAGATGCGCGTATCAACTCTTTACTGGAAGTGGTGAATGAAGTGGAAATCATGGAAGCAATATTGAGTGAACGTTCCGCTAAGTTCTACAAATTGGTGAAGCAGAAAGAAGAGGAAGACGATGAAGAAAGCAAATAGATTTTGAAAGACTATGGGTAAAAAGCTAGGCACATGATTTCTCATAATCAATTGATTTCAGAAATGGGCTATTCCAATTTTTCCAAAACAGCATAGATATCCTCCAATTTCAAATTCATATCAAGTGAGTAGAGCGGTAAATTGTCTTCTAATTCTTGAAAGGTCTGTATTTTCCAAAGTTCATCTTCTACGTCTTGAAAGTACAGACTTTTTACCCAAGTCATTTCTGGTTCTATCAGTATGTATTCTCTAAAAGTGGGAATACTGCAATAGTCTTCAAATTTTTCGGCTTTGTCTTTGTTACGGGTTTCGGGAGAAAGTACTTCGACCACCAAAAGCGGATTGGTAATAATATCGCGTCGGATTTTCCCTTCTGGGGTGTTGTAGTAAACCGGCTTGCCTGCTGTAACAGTAATGTCGGGATAGACAAAGCGCTGCTTTTGCTCCAACCAAACTTTAGTATCGCTATTGAGTACTAAATTAGGGAGATCATTATCTTCGGTGTATCTGTCTAGTTTCGAGAAAAATCTTCCTTTTACTAAGTTATGTGGAATAGTGCCTCCTGCCATTTCTGTAATAATTCCGTTATCAAATTCATGACGAACTTCCGCCTCTATCTCTATTGCTAGATATTCGGCAATGGAATACACCTGCGCCTCTGACTGACCTGATCCCTTTTCCTCTATTGCTTTTGTTGGTGCTGTCGTTATAGCTGTCATAGAAATTGATTTGTGCAAAGATAAGACTTTTACTATTGCAATTACTCTTCTCCTTCCTCTTCCCACTTTTTCTGATCGACTTCAATGATACGACTCATTACATCTGAAAGTTGTTCGCCCGAAATGCCTTTAGAGACGATCTTTTTGTCCTTGTCTAAAACAAAAATTTTGGGCGTTGACTGAATGAAATAAAGCGATTTGTAACGCGAACGATGGAAAGGATCAACGACATTCACCCATTGTCCGATTTCTTTTTCTTCAATGTATTCCCAGCATTTTTTTACTTCGTCTAAGTTGATATTGCCATCATCATCGCGTTCCCAGCTTTTGTTGCAAATCGCGAAAACTTCTACGCCTTTGTCCTTAAATTCCTCATAAAACTCTTTGATCGCAGGCATAGATTTTTTGCAATGCCCACAGTCGGGATCCCACACCAGCATGACCGTGTAAGGTGCATCCACGCTGTATAGGTCAAATTCTTGCTTATCCTGAGTTTGCATTTTGATGTTGGGTGCAGTTTTACCAATCAAGACGGGTTTCAGCTTTCTAGCATTGTCCACTATTTTTGCCAATTGTTCTTCTTCTGTCCAGGGCGCTTGTCCTGTCTCGTAATAAGTCTCTACTATATGAACATATACTGCATCCATACCAACGATTTTTGCATTGGCATATTTATTCAAGAAATGAATCAGATAGTACTTGAAAGTTTCGTCAGCGGGTTTCATCAAAGTCAATACGCGATCAATGGCTTTGCCGATGGTATCGGGATGCTGAATGACCATTTTATCCACATAATCATTGACTTTATTGAATAGAAAAGGTGTGCGCATCATGCGAGGATCGCCCAAATTGATGTTGTCAAAATAATGTGCATCATTCCAACGCCAGCGGTTCATCTGCTTTTCTTCGGGCGTTTCACCTTCGTATTTGGGTTCTTCAAGTGGCATATTGGCTTTTACGATAGCCGCTGTGATGGTTTTTGGATGTTTGGCAATCAAATTCTTTTGGAAATCCGTCACTTCTTGGTTCAAGGCTTCCATCTTGGCTCTGATCTTTTTGCTAGCTGCCTCATCGCCCTCTGCTGCTTTCAATTCTTTTCCCAATTGCTCTGATGCAGGACGTTTCGCACTCAAAAATCCCAAATAATCGTAGAGTAATTGATTGTCAGGTGCATTTTTTAGCTTCAAGTTACCCGCCATGTCAGGCATCTTAGTTTCTATGGTAAACTGCTGTTCGTTTTCATCCAAAATCAGTTGAAAAAACTTATTATCAGGCGGCATCACAATCAAGTAAACACCTCCGTCGAAGGCTTCTTCGCCTTGAAAACGAAACCAACCCGCTTCATCGACTTGTGCCGTATCGCGCAAATATTGTTTGTCGGCGTAGAAATAGCCCAAATACATTTCTTTCTCTTCAAAGCCCTCAATTTTTACTTTAATGTCGTAACCACTTTTTTGTGCTTCCGCAAAAGTGTTAGCTATAAATAAGGTGATGATGAAAATGAATAATCGGTTCATGTGTTCTAATCTTATTGAGTATAGACTATTAATAATTTCATAGATTTAACAATCCTGCTGGCAACTCCACTTCCAAAATCCGTTCCTGTTCCAAAACATTCAGAATTAGCTCCTCGTGCATCGGAATCAAGACTTCTTTGCCTTCGTATCGAACGACCGCCATTTCTTGCTGTGGCAACTCCAAAATTTCCTCTATAACGCCAATGACGCCTACTTCCTTGTCTTTTAACTGAAAACCTTCGTATTGGTCATATAACGAATTGTTAATATTCTTGCGCTCGGCGGGCAACAGGTCTTCGGTGCGCATGAAAATAGGTGCATTCCGAAAAGCCAGTGCCATTTCTTTGCTATCCACTTCCTCTAAAGCGAGAATATTAGCATTACCGACTCGCAGTGATTTAATAAAATAAGGTAAGCCGTGTCCTTTTTGCTTCAAAAAAAACACTTCTGCTTGCAAGGCATCTTCCAAAAAAGCCTCCTCTATGGCACACTTCATTTCTCCTTTCAGTCCATGTGCTTTGATAATTTTTCCGACTTGGGTTAGTTCCATTTCACTGGTGATTGACGCTTAGGCTTATCCCAAAAGTATGTGTATAACAAATTGCACAAATAGTTGATGCTACTTGTCAGGATCGACTTGATCAAATCAACTCGGCTCGACTTGTCCGCCTTAGGCTGATGCCGAGTTGATTTGAAGAGAACGAAACTTCAATACAGTGTAAACTAAGTTTTTTTGTATTTTAGATGGGGGAGTTTGAGGGAGAAAAAAGGTTTTTCTAAAAACCCTTTTTTCTCCCTCACCCCTTTTCGCCGCCGTCGAAGACGGCGGCAGATAGGTTTTTTGAAGCTCGAAATTCTAAGGAATTTCTCGCTTCTCAAAACTAAGTTTCTTTGTATTTTAAATAGGGGAGTTTGAGGGAGAAAAAAGGGTTTTAGAAAAACCCTTTTTTCTCCCTCAACCCTTTTTCGCCGCCGTCTTCGACGGCGGCAGATGGGTTTTTTGAAGCTCGAAATTCTAAGGAATTTCTCGCTTCTCAAAATTAA
>JBCCRX010000524.1:0-3837 GCA_039201015.1 Bacteroidota bacterium
ACCCATTTTTAATTTTCTCCCAAACTACTACTGCCTTGCTCATCGGTCAGGTAACACGGGCTATCTTCCCTCTTCGCGCCTTGTATTAGTTCGCGATAATTCCTAAAAATTTGGGTACTTTATTTATTACACATTCCCTAAACGAGAGCCGTTTGCTTGCGATTGCTTTAGAACATATCATAGAAGCTATTGAAAGAGTAATCAGATTTGTTTTAATTCCTTCTCACCAAACGATTCAAAAAAATTACAGGTAAAACACCTGTTAGGATAATTAACAATGAAGGCAGTGCAGTCTCCATGATGCGTTCGTCACTAGCGTATTCAAAGGCTTTTACAGCAAGGGTTTGGACGTCGTAAGGTTTGAGAAGAAGTGTAAGAGGCAGTTCTTTCATTACATCAATGAAGACCAGAATCATTGCACTGAGCAAGGCAGTTTTGAGTAAGGGAAATTCGATTCGGAAAAAAGTATTGAGCCTTCCTTTACCCAACGCGCGAGAAGCTTCGGATAAGGAATTTTGGATTTTTTCTTTTCCCGCAGCAATTGGATTGTAAGCAACTGCTAGAAAGCGGACGACGTAAGCGTAAACCAAAGCGATAATTGTCCCTGTCAATAGCAAGCCGATGTGTGCTCCAAAAATACGCATCAACCAACGATCTATTTGTAGGCTCGGAATATAAATACCAACCGCAATGACTGCACCTGGAATGGCGTAGCCCAGAATGCTAAATTTGGAAACACTTTTGATACTTTTAAAGTAATTCCAGTGACTTGCATAGAGGAGGAAAACAGCGAACAAAATACAAGCAACAGCGGCTACACCCGCAATAAATAAACTTTGTATGGCTGTTGTGAAAAAGCTCGCCCGAAGTACAGTTTCGTAGGTCAAAGATGCCCAATAAATCAATTGTAGGACAGGAATTAGAAAGCCCAAAATGGCGGGAAGAGCTGTCAAAAAAAGCAATGACAACTGTCTAGCTTTTGAAGGGACAAGGCGTTTTAAGGGCTTTCTGCTTTGGCTAGTAAATTTCTTGCGTCTTCTCTGCAATTGCTCTAGGAAAATAAGCAGAAAAATTATCAGAAGTAACAAAGCGGCTAGATAGACTGCCGTTTCTATTTCTTCGTAGCCAAACCACGCCTTGAAGATACCTGTCGTGAAGGTGTTCACACCGTAATATTTGGCAGCACCATAATCGTTGAGGACTTCCATGAGAACCAATATCACGCCTCCTATGATAGCTGGTCGGGCAATGGGTAAGATCAGTTTAAAAAAATTGCGTCGGCGATTGCTGCTGAGTAATTGCGCAGCTTCGATAAGGTTTTGGGATTGATGTAGGAAAAAGGCACGGCAGGCGACATAGACGTAAGGATAGAGGGAAATGCTTAGAATGAATACCAAACCATGAATATTCATAATGTTTATTTTGGGAGCGGAAAGGGAAAAGAAGCGAAATATCAATTCCAGAGAGCCGCCATAATCAAAAAATCCTGCGTAAGCGTAGGCGGTGATATAGGAAGGAATGGACAGCGGTAAAATAAGCAACCATTCTAGCGGTTTGCGCAGTGGAAATTCGTAGCGCGTACTCCACCAAGCCGTGCTTACACCCATTACGATACTCAAAAGGCTACAAGCTACTGCTAAATAGAGCGAGTTATTCAGATAGCGCAACAATAGATATTCAACGAAGTGCCCCCAAGTGTCTCCTGGTCCTGCAAACAACTTCACGAAAATCACTAAGCTTGGGATGGCGAGGAAAAGTGTTAGGAGGACTGCCCAAAGTGACCACTGATTAAAATCACGGCGTATTTTATTGAATGCTTTGATTGTTGATCTATTTATTTATCACCTCAAAGAAAAGGCAGATTCACAAAGATAGAAATAGGGATCAATATAATCGCCAAATTGAAAATGGATAATCACAAATTAATCATATATTTATATTACTTTTTTATGTATCGCCATGTATGATCTATTTAACCGATGATGGATGATTTGGCTTAAGATTAAGAGCATACTTCGTAGAGCGAAGACTGCTCACAAAGCATAAGAATATGAGCATCATCAAAAGAACAAGGGAACAAAAAGGCTACACCCTAGCCGACTCAGGCGTGAGGCTGACACCCGACGATTTGTAAACAAGTGGCACTTTGTGTCGTTTGCAATTTGGTGTTTTGCGCAGCATGAGTTATTTATACTCTCTACTTACTAGAACAATCTCAATTTGTCAAAACTACCTTGTAAAACCGTCTGCGCATCACTATTTAAACAATCCTCCAGCAAACTAGCATAAACTCGACGGAAATCTATTTCATATTTCAGGTCGCCATTGTCCAAATCGACTAAATTGGGAGAAGCATTATAGAAACCTGCTTTTTTTAGCTTGCCATTCATAATGAATACATTATTTGCTGTTCCGTGATCGGTGCCACCGCTTGCATTTTGTTTAACGCGTCGCCCAAATTCAGAAAAAGTTAGAATGGTTACATCATTGAAAAGCCGATTTTTCTTCAAATCTTGCACGAAAGCATTTATACCATCTGCGTACTGTTTCAATAAACGATTTTGTGGATTTTTTTGGAAGGCATGCGTATCGAAACCACTCAAGCTAATGTAATAAATCCGTGTGTCGGTATCGGCAGTAATCAATTCCGCAACTTGCTTTAAATCTCTTCCAAAATCACCTTGTGGATATTCCATTTCAGAAGTATAAACTTTCGATTTTTCGTGCAGATAATTTGCAGATTGTTGGGTTTCTATCATCGTCTTATAAAGGTAAGCGACCTGATCTTCGCCTTCGTGTGTATGACTGTTCGCAACGGACTTCAAGAAGCGATTTTGTGTGATCTTTTTCAATCTCGACATATTTTCTGCCGCAAAACCACTTCGCTGCGCTCCCTTCATCGCCAAACTCAAACTTTCATCCAATTCTAACATATAGTGTGGCACTTCGCAAGTCGAGCAATTGCTGTCCAAAAAACGCCCCAACCAACCCGTTGACCAATAATCTTCACTGCCACTTGCCGTATGCCAAATATCCATAGACCGGAAGTGCGAACGATCTGGATTGGGATAACCGACGCTGTTGATAACTGTCATTTCTCCATTATCGTAAAGGTTTTGCAAAGCCGCCAGCGAAGGATTGAAACCCAAATCATCGCTCACTTTCAAAACTTCCTCTGCCTTGATCGCCAACGTTGGACGCTTTTTGTAATAGACACCATTTCGATAAGGAATAATGGTATTCAAGCCGTCATTACCACCCGATAACTGAATGACGACCAATATATTTTCCGAACGACTATTGTACAGTCGCTTTGGCTGATAAGCTTTCAAAAAGTTGGGTATCATCAATGCGCCAGATGCCAGTGCGCTATTTCTCAAAAAATCTCTTCTTTGCATAGTGGATAGTTTTTGTTAGTCGAGGATTTGTGAAGTCCAGCTTATCTGAACCAAAACGAGTTCAAAGCATTAGACTTGAGGCATTATTGAAAATCAATTAGGCGTGTACGAAGTTCCATTTTTTGTTTTTCGCCTCGCTTCGCTCGGCGAAAAACAGTGGGTTTTAGGGGGCAAATCAGCTTTTTAGGCTGATTTGCCCCCTAAAAATTCCTCTTTGCCGCGAGCGACGCGCGCGTCGAAGTTAAAGTAAGAAGACTTCGTACAGTCCTAAAAATCAATTAGTTATGAGGGAAAATTGATGATAATTTGTTAAATTTTGAAAATTTGACAAATTTACACGCTCACAAAAAACTAATTATCAGGTTCTGAATGATTTCATTTGGTCAGCATTATTTATGGAAGCTCACGTTTATCTTCAAATCATATGGGCGTCACGCCT
>JBCCRX010000525.1:0-3834 GCA_039201015.1 Bacteroidota bacterium
ACGGCGGCAGATAGGTTTTTTGAAGCTCGAAATTCTAAGGAATTTCTCGCTTCTCAAAATTAAAACAAACTTAGTTTATAGTGTACTTACTACAGTGTAAACTAAGTTTCTTTGTATTTTGTATAGGGGAGTTTGAGGGGAAAAAAGGGTTCTTTGATAATTCTTGCAATTCCTTGATTTCACTGTGCAAGACTTTTGAAGTTTCAAAATCAAAATTGTTGAAGACAAAGACTTCTGGACCAAACTTTAAAAGTCTAGTATTCAAAAACCTATCAACTTAATGAAGAATAATCATTAGGTTTGTGGAAACTTAGCTACCTGTGTAAAATTGTACAAGATGGAAGGTATTTTTGAAATGCCTTCCATCTAATTAGTTGATTTGTAAATACCTTTAAGGAAAGACATAAAAAGCGGACTATCAATTTTAAGTGGGCAGCTGGAAATTTCATCCTACCGCCAGCATTTTGATGATAAAATAGATTGGCGACAATACAAAACGGTCAAATCATTCGTCAACACACATGAATCAGCCGCTCGTTTCCGTTATCATTCCCACCTATAATTATGCGCACTATATTGTAGATGCCATCAACAGTGTCTTCACACAAGACTATCCTGCGGACAAAATGGAAATCGTAATTGTAGATGATGGTTCGCAGGACAATACACAAGCAGTGATAGAAGCATTGGGCGACGACCGCATTCACTTTCATTATCAGCAAAATGCAGGAAAATCGGCAGCTACTGCTAAGGCTATAGAACTGGCTAGAGGAAAATACCTTTTCAATATGGATGCAGATGACTACTATTTACCAGGGAAAATTCGCAAGACAGTTGAAGTATTTGAAGCGCATCCGAATGTTGTTCACATGGGAAATCCTGCTAAAATAATATGGGAAGACAGCGGACGCGAAAAAGTAGAACCTATCCCCGAATGGATGATGAATAAGGTAATAAAAGGCTCGGAGTTGAATACCTTCTTCATGGAAAACAATATGCTATATGGTGGTGGCTCGACTTACGCCGTACGTGCTTCGGTCATCAAGCCCATAACAATCACAGCCGACATCAATCAATACATTGACGAATACCTTATCGTGAGTATTTTACCTTATGGAGATACTTATTTACTGTCCGAACCACTAACGGTTTGGCGTGTGCACGGTAACAATTATTCTGGAAAAAGAAAGACCAAGACAGAATTGCGCAAAAAAGAAGAACAACTGTTGGCGTCTTCTGCTGGGACATTGGCGCAACTGAAAAAACTACAAAAGTTACCAGAAAGCATTTTGAAGTTATATGAATTTAAGCATCAGATGCGTACGATCAGTATGAAAGAAAAATTAGGTGAAAAATCGTTTTCAGATATATTCAACTTTTTTACTTACTTTTGTTTCAACAATCAACAAAAGCGTAGGGTACTCCAGAAATATAGTGCTTTCAATCGTCTTATACCACAATCTTTGTTGCGACTATTGAAAAAAGTAAGATAGCTCTACCTCAGAGCTTGTTGAGGTTTTTCCTGCCTGATAAGCATCATTTTACGAACCTGACTGCATGAAAAATGAACTCCGTATCTATGTATGCAGTTAACTTTTCATCTTATCAGAGCCGCAAACTACTGATTATCAGTTTATAAAAATTTATAACAAGCTCTTATATTTTCCATTCCGATTACAATAAGAAATGCTCCTGATTCTGGGTAGCACAACATTTTTATACAATCAAGTTAGCTATTCTATCCTTTTCTTCCTAAAACTGATAGGTTTTGAAACGGAATTGTAAATACTAGATTTCGAGCGTTTTTAGCCACTGAAAAATCTTCAAACCTACTATCAGCTTTTCAAAGAGAAGTCAATAAATAGTCTTTCCATACAAGCTATAAAGACATGAAAAAAATTGTAATCTTAGCCTTCTTACAGCTATTTACTTTCGTCGCTTTCACGCAGATCAATTTCGTAGAAGACCTAGTGGACGGCGGCAAAGATCAAAGCAATAACACTATTGATGGTCTGGATCGCGCTTATGGTGCTGTTGTCAGTCCAAACAATAAGCATTTTTACGTAGTAGCCATAGACGACAATTCCCTTAGTCATTATAATAGGAATATAATGACGGGAGAACTCACTTTTGTAGAATCGCTGCGCTCCAGTGGGCAAGATCAAGCAGGTAATACGATTTCGGGTTTGGCGGGCGCAGTCAATTTGGATATAACCGAAGATGGGCAACACCTTTACGTCGCAGGATTAGGAAATAACGTCACGGTCTTTTCGCGCGATGTGAATACAGGCAGCCTTACTTTTGTGGAAGGGCTTTTCATGGGCGGTCAAGACTCTTATGGCAACACAATAATGGGACTGAATGAAGCTTTACACGTAGATGTCAGCCCTGACGGGAAAAGTGTTTACGTCACTGCACGGGCAGATGCGGGTTCTCTGACGGTCTTCAGTCGTGATGCTACTAGTGGTAGATTAGCATTTGTAGAAAACTTAGTAGATGGTCAGCCTGATCAAGCTGGAAACACCACCAACGGTATTCGCAAGCCCTATGGTGTCAGAACGACGCCTGACAATAAATTTGTCTATGTGATGAGTACCATAGAAGCTGCCATAGGAGTATATAGTCGGAATGCCAACACCAGCGTACTTACTTACCAAGGCAGCTTAGTCAGTGGTGGTCAAGATGCTTCTGGCAATCCGCTAGGCAATAGGCTGTCTGGTTCTAATAATCTAGAAATTACACCTGACAACAAATTTATTTATGCAACCTTCACTTCTGCGGATGGTATTGGATTATTCAGCAGAAACGAAAATACAGGCGGACTGACACTCATACAATATTTCAATAATGGAGATGCTAGTGGCGGCTCTAATATCACCAACTTGGATTTACCGCAAGTCGTAGATATTTCGGATACGCACGTGTATGTGGGTGCGGGCGGACCGAATGGAAGAAGTGTTGTTGTATTTAGCAGAAATCCCAATACTGGAAAAATGACCTACATCGAGTCTGAGGTGGATGACTCGCAAGGCGGAAATATCGCCAGGCTGAATGATCCAGAAGGTTTGACAGTCAGCAGAGATGGTCGCTTTATTTACGCAATGGCGGACGAAGAAAACGCAGTAAATGTCTTTCGTGATATAAATGACCCTCTGCCCGTAGAGCTAACGCGCTTTGAGGGAAAAGTAGAAAATCAAAAAGCCCTACTTTCTTGGGAAACGGCGAGTGAGTTTCAAAATAAAGGTTTTCATATACAAAGAACAGAAAGTATATCCAGTCAAAAACAAACTACTTGGAAAACACTTGGATTTGTAGAAGGGAAAGGAGATAGTCAAGTTACAAATGTTTATCACTTTCAGGACGAATTGAACACAGGGCAAGTTTATTATTATCGCTTACTCCAAGAAGATTTCGATGGTACACAACAAGCCAGTAAGATGGTAGCTTTACAGCAGAAAAATCAATCAAAAATAGTGATCTATCCCAATCCTGCTCGTGATATCATCTATTTTGAATTGCCTGAATATCAAGGAGTTACAAAACAATTAAAGCTATATGATCAAAGCGGCAATTTACTTATACAATTGGAAACGGACGACCTATTTATTGATGTCAGCGACTTGCCCACGGCAGTTTACTTTTTAGAAATTGAACAAAAAGGGAAGAGATATGCTCAAGTTTTAATAAAAGAATAGCTAAGGAACGACGCACAAATAACCTCAGATTCTTGACTTCATCTTTACGCCTTAGGCGAACAGGTTTTGCGCTACTTTTCGTTAGAAAAAGTCTTATGTCCGCCTAAGGCGGATTGCGATTTTTCTGCCTCCATTAGCA
>JBCCRX010000526.1:0-3829 GCA_039201015.1 Bacteroidota bacterium
AATGAAGTGATTGTTCACAAATTCTTCATCTTTTAAATCTTTGATGATGATATAAGCCTTCACTTTATCATCTTTCGGAATTTCCATCAAGTTCTGAATAACACGTCCGCTAGAAGTCCGAGAGGCTTCTGGAATTTGATAGACTCGAATCCAATGGCATTTTCCTTTTTCGGTGAAGAAAAGCAAATAGTTGTGCGTGGTCGCGATGAACATGTGTTCGATGAAATCTGCGTCGCGCGTATTGCTACCTTTCGCACCGCGTCCACCTCTACTTTGCGTTCGGTATTCGGTAGCAGAAGTTCGTTTGATGTAGCCCAGATGAGAAATAGTGATGACCATTTCTTCATCTTTGATCAGGTCTTCTATACTGATTTCTCCGTCAGCATAAGTGATGTCAGTACGGCGTTCATCTCCAAATCGCTCTTTGATTTCCGTCAATTCTTCTTTGATGATGTCGCGCTGCAAAGATTCGCTGTCCAAAATCGCTCGTAGTCCTTCTATTTCTTTTTGCAATTCGTCGTATTCGCCTTGCACTTTATCGCGTTCTAGTCCCGTCAGCTTTTGCAAACGCATATCTAAAATCGCTCTTGCTTGTGCTTCTGAAAGTACTTCTCCTTCTGCCACTACGTGCGTTTCCAAATCTTCTACACTCGAAAATGCAATGATCTGATCGAATTTTTCTTGAAAGGCTTTCCTGTCATCTATGAAATTACCTTTTTTTAGACCTTCGCGCGCTTCTTCTACTGTTTTGGAGTTGCGAATCAGCGAAATAACTTTATCTATGTAGTCCAAAGCCACCAACAAGCCGACCAGAATATGCGCTTTTTGTAAGGCTTTGCGCAATTCGTATTTCGTGCGGCGAACGATGACTTCTTGTCGAAAATCAATAAATTCTTCGATGATGTCTTTCAAGTTCAAAGTCATCGGACGACCTTTCACCAAAGCGACATTATTGACACCATAAGAAGTTTGGAGTGGCGTGTATTTGTATAAATTACTCAATACCACACTTGCCATAGCATCGCGCTTTACATCAATGACGATCCGAATGCCATCGCGCGAAGAAGATTCGTCTCCTACATTGCTGACGCCTTCTATTTTTTTCTCGTTGACGAGTTCACTGATTTTGGATACTAGATTGGCTTTGTTGACTTGATAAGGCACTTCGTAAATAATGATGGTTTCTTTATTACCGTTATTTTCGATGCGCGCTTTGCCCCTCACTACGATTCTACCGCGCCCTGTGTTCAGTGCATCTTTCACGCCTTCGTAACCATAAATTGTACCGCCCGTCGGAAAATCTGGCCCTTTCACATACTCCATCAATTCCTCTATCGTGATTTCTGGTTGATCTACGGTAGCAATAATACCGTCAATCACTTCGCTGAGGTTGTGGGGCAGCATGTTCGTTGCCATACCTACTGCAATACCCGACGCACCATTGACGAGCAAATTGGGAATTTTGGTAGGCAGAACGGTCGGTTCTTCCAAAGTATCATCAAAGTTGAGGGCAAAATCAACCGTATCTTTTCCCAAATCGGTCAAAATATCATCCGAAATCCTTCTCAAACGGGCTTCTGTATATCGCATCGCTGCGGGAGAATCGCCGTCCATAGAGCCAAAGTTGCCCTGACCATCCACGAGTGGATAGCGCAAAGACCAATCTTGCGCCATACGCACCATTGTATCATAGACGGAAGTATCGCCGTGTGGATGATATTTACCCAAAACTTCTCCTACAATACGCGCTGATTTTTTGTGGGCTTTGTTGTAGCTCAATCCCAATTCTGACATACCATACAGTACGCGACGGTGCACTGGTTTCAAGCCGTCTCGAACATCGGGTAAAGCACGCGAAACAATGACTGACATGGAGTAGTCAATGTACGCGGATTTCATTTCTTCCTCTATATTGATAGGAATTATTCTCTGGTTGGACATATAGATATTTTGTCGTTTTTATTAGCTGCTAGTGAATAGTTGGCAGTTTGGCAGTTTGCAATTGGTAGAAAACATATTATTCAACAGCCATCATTGTCAAAATGACTGCATGAAAATACATCTTTAAAACTATCAAGAAAATCGGGTAAGTGCGCAAGCTAGCCTAGTATTTGCAGTCCGCTTACTTTAGGCTGCTTTTTCTGTTTTCTCTAGGTAAAAATAGGCTTGCAAAGATAAGCATTCTTAAACAAAATACCACACATCAGGTGTTATATCCTGTCTTTGGCGTACTACTATTTAGAAGGCTATTTACCGTTGGTAAAATAGAAGTAACTCATGTTACGTAAAACACCAAATTGCAAACGGCGCAAAGTATTACTTATTTACAAATCGTCGGGTATCAGCCTCACGCCTCACGCCTGAGGCGGACACGGTGAGGCAGACAGGTCGAACCCGACGATTTGTAGGAAACACGGTAGCTTTGAGAAGCTACTATATTTCTCGCACCAAAATATACTATTGCGTAACATCAGGAAGTAAAAACAAACAGAAATAAAAATCTATGCAAGAAGTAAAACCATATACAGAACAGGAAGGCAGCAAAAAGCAGCAGGTCTCTAAAATGTTCAACAACATTGCGCCTTATTACGATTTTTTGAATCATTTTTTATCTCTGGGTATTGATAAAATGTGGCGCAAAAGGATGATTCGAGAATTGAAAAAATCCAATACCGATCAATTATTAGATGTGGCGACGGGTACGGGTGATGTCGCGATTGCCTTGGCTAAAAATTTGGAAGTAGAAAAAGTAATGGGCTTGGATATTGCGGTGGAAATGCTGGACATTGGACGGCAAAAAGTAAAGAAACAAAAACTAGACGAGCGCGTAGAATTGATAAGTGGTGATGCGGAGAATCTACCCTTTGCGGACAATACTTTCGATGCCATTACCGTTGCTTTTGGGGTAAGAAATTTTGAACATCTGAATGTCGGTTTGAAGGAAATGAAACGCGTTTTAAAGCCCAATGGCAAATTGATTGTTCTGGAGTTTTCAAAGCCTCGCCTATTTCCATTCAAACAGTTATTCAATTTCTATTTCAGTACTATTTTGCCCTTTATTGGGCGCATGACTTCCAAAGATCCAAAAGCCTATCGCTATCTCTACGAATCGGTGCAAGCCTTCCCTGACGGTGAGCAGTTTTTGTCGAGATTGCGCGCGACGGGCTATCAGTCCGAACGCCAAATCCCATTGACTTTCGGAATTAGTACGATTTATATTGGAACGAAGTGATTTTATGCTATTAGCTGTTGGCTATTGGCGGTTAGCTAGATAAAAAGCTGACATAGAGCTAATTACTAATTTCTAACAGCTTGATTTCTCTTCTAAAAAAGATTGAAAGTGCATAAAGTAATCCTCCTGTTCACATTTGTTTTGTTGAGTATTTTTGCTTCACAAGCACAATCCTCGCGCGGAAATTATAACTTCCTAGGCTTTGAGCAAAAACCTTACTACTTCGGCATCACGCTGGCTTACAATACTTCTGACTACCGTCCTTTTCGTTCTAAAAATTTCTTGGAGAGCGATAGCATCGTTGGCATAGAATCCCTGAGTGGTCCTGGTTTCAATTTAGGCATTGTTACTAATTTAAAAATCGGTGATTATTTCGATTTGCGTTTCTTACCTACCCTTTCGTTTGGTGGTAGAACCTTGCAGTACAGCTGGGCAAGCCGCAATTTTCCCAATCGAGAACGCCCCGTTTCTTCTGTTTTTGTAGAGACACCCATTCATGTGCGCTACAAATCTGAGCCTTTCAATGATATGCGGCTTTTTGTAGTAGCAGGTGTGAAATATTCTTTCGATGTGGCTAGTGATTCCAAAACACGACAA
>JBCCRX010000527.1:0-3827 GCA_039201015.1 Bacteroidota bacterium
TGGATGTGAAAGCAGCCGAACTGGCTTTCGCTTAAGCTTTTCGATGGCAAGTTGGGATAATTCGGTTGTAATGTCTTAGGCATTACTTTAATCATTAGTGCTCAATCCTAAAATCTTGAGGTAATTTTGTTTTAGGTGAGAATTAAGTAGCAATAAGATTCTACTGATGCTACAAGCAAATCGCAACATTACTAGAATTTACAATCAATTGCAAGCAGATAAATATAAAGTTATACGAAGCCATAGGGGAACTTCAGTGATTAGCTTAGCGATATTATTGATTTTATCAACTAGAAATGCTGATTGGTAGGAACAAAAAAAATGCTCCGAGTTTCACACTCGAAGCATCAAATACACTATAAAAACACCCAATTATTTCCTTAGGCTTTGTGGAGAATGAAGGAGGAAAGGCAAGTAAAAATGCCTTTCTCCGTTTGTGTACTTCAACAGGCTCACGCCTATTTGTTTGTGTTAGCAGTTTAATTTGTTATTGGTTATTACGATAGTTAATTCATTAGATTCTTGATGTCAACTATTTTTTGGAGAACAGCTTTGACGTCCTTTTCTTCGTTGTTTTCTTTTTGAATGTATTGAAAAGCACCATGCTCAAGCGACATATTCAGGTTGTCAATGTTGTCCTTTGCCGTAATCATGACGACGTAGATTTTTGGGTTATAGGTTTTAATACGCTTTAGAGCCTCGTGACCAGAAATAGCATCCATATTATGATCCAAGAAGATAATGTCTGGTTGTTCGTCTAAACGGCTCAAGGCATCTAATCCATTTTCAAACAAACTAATATCCTCTACTCCAGAGTTCACTAGATGTTGCCCAAAAATATTCAGATAAAATAGATCATCATCCACAACAAATATTTTCAGTTGGCTGAACACTTTCATCTTTCTGAAGCACTAAAGCTCGTTATGACTGTCACTAATTCAAAATCTGTGCCATTTTATTCTATGTACTGTAAATGAAAGCTTTATGGGCTTCAAGTGATTATTTTTTTCCATAAAACGGAATGTTTTTCCATAATATGGAAAACACAACATACAAAGAGATTCTTTGTGCAGAGGCTGCGAATGTGGTGCAAAGGCTAAAAGCGTGGACAAAGTTTTTGTCACTATATAATTACATCAATGGACTGCAGTCCGAAAACCTGAGAGATAAGACAGTTTGACAAATTTAAGGGTTTGATAATCAATTTCTTGCATCTAGTCCAATTTTGCTTTAGGGTCAAAATGGGACACAATTTTACTTTCCAAAGAGTCCTTCTCAATGAATCACTCAAATCCTTAGCATCTCTACATGCTATTTCCATCAGCAGATCATAGCATGAACAAATTATATGTTAGTAATTATGTCACAGAATTGTCAATATGGTATTATCAGCTTTACTCCGTATAAGCAAACACGATCGTACTTTTTCAGTATGACCTGAAAGTTATATACCACATTATTTGTAGATTATGAAACAAATTTTATTATATACGATATAATTTAATGTGTTATTAGCTTGTTTTCAGTTGTATCAAAATGAAAAATAATAATATATGAATTAAATGTATTTGCTAACTTTGGAATACTAAAACTATTCTACCTACTAGCAAAAACAAACTATGTCGTTTCAAAAGATTATGCTACTGGCACTATTTTGTGGTGCTTTTGTTTTCCCTTCCTTTAGCCAAGAGGCTTTTATATTGAGTACTAGTCGAACGGACAATACCTTTGAAGTCAATGATTTTATGAGTTTCAATGTAGAAGCTTTACAAACTGGAACAGCGGAATTCCGCATTCGTCATGCCTCTAATGTCGCGCCGCTGGAAACAGGAGTGATCGAAGTAGAAGCAGGTAAAACTTACAATATCTTTTTTAGCTTAGCTTACGAAGGAACGGTTTGGTTTGAAATGAGAATGGGCAATCAAGCTGCCGTTACTTCTGCCTCTTTTGCGCCTTTTGATATCGAAGCCCGAGAAAAAGCACCCGAAGATTTTGATGAATTTTGGACGAATGCCCGCGCTGAACTAGACCAAGTCCCAATTGCGCCTCGTCTTCAATTTCACAGCAGCAGCAACTATTCCGATACCTATACCATTGATCTAGGCATGATCGACAACCGCCGCGTTTACGGCTATATCAGCTTACCCAAAACAAGCGGCTCTTATCCCGCTGTTCTGACTTTACCACCCTTTGGTAGCCGCCCTGATTTGGTGAAACCTGAGCAAGAAATTACCGAAAGAATCGGCGCAATCTCTATGACGATTAGCATCCACGATGCACCATTGGATGAAAACGTTCCCTCTCCTTATCAGCCCGATAATCTAGCCAATCCTAAGGAAAATTATTTTCGATACGCTATTCTGTCTAGCTTGCGCGCCATTGATTATATAGATACTCGAACGGATTTCAATGGAAGTTTGGCAGTGACTGGAATTAGTCAAGGCGGCGGACTAGCTATTATGACAGCGGGTTTGGATGAAAGAGTGGATTTACTGGTATTCAGCAATCCAACTCACGCAGAACACCAAGGAACACGCTACGGCAGAGCTAGCGGATTTCCTTATTATTTAGAGCAAACAAATCAAGCGTATCCTGGCGACCTAGCGCAATACGAACAAACTGCACAGGCGATCAAATACTACGACGCCATCTACTTTGCCAACCGATACGAAGGTCCGAGTTTAGCTATTGTGGGTTATAACGATCAGGTTTGTCCTGCCGCCACTACTTTTGCTGCTTTCAACCAATTGAAAGGAGCAAAAATACTATTTCACGCCACTCAATTGGGGCACCAACATCCCGTAGAATATTGGAAAGGACGCCGAGATGCGTTTCGACGTTTCTTGGATGTGCCCACCGAGCCACCTTTTCCCTACGCTCGAAAAACCAAAGGCTATTACATAGACGCTGGTGAAAATAACTCTACTCAAATTGATGAAAATTATGAGTTAAAAGGAGTGGCACTGGTCAACGAAGACAGCTTAACGCAAGCCGTGGAATGGATACAAATCGAAGGAAATGGAAGAGCCGTTTTTCGACAAGCAGATCAATTGAATACTACCGTAAGTTTCACAGATACAGGTAGATATGTACTAGCATTAAGAGTGAGAGACAACAGCAAACTGCTTCGTACAGGCAATTTTTATTCCCTAATGGATCGAATAGAAATTGATGTAGAAGCTGCGGTAGAAAGTGTTTTTGAAGTTGATTGCCCATCCAATTCAGAAGTCTATGCAACAAGAGATAGTGCGGTCGTAAAATGGGAATTGCCACAATTGATAGCTACTTCTTGTGACAATCAAAATCCTAATATTCGTCAAGTGAGTGGTCCGTCTTGGGGCAGTACACTTGAAGTAGGAACTTATGAAATCGAATATTTGGTACAAGATGCTTGTGGGCAAGCAGCGAACTGCCTGTTTGAAGTCAAAGTACTAGCGGATACGACCCGCGTTTTTGAAATCAAATGTCCGACGGATTTGGAGGTAATCGCTAGGGGAGAAAGTGCTGTGGTGCAATGGGAATTGCCGCAATTGGTGGAGACTTCTTGTGACGATCAAAGCATTCAAATTCAACAACTGCAAGGGCAATTAAGTGGCAGTACTTTTGAAGTGGGCGAATATGAAATTGAATATTTGGTGCAAGATGCTTGTGGACAAGCAGCGAACTGCCTGTTTGAAATCAAAGTACTAGCGGATACGACCCGCGTTTTTGAAATCAAATGTCCGACGGATTTGGAGGTAATCGCTAGGGGAGAAAGTGCCCTAGTGCAATGGGAATTGCCGCAATTGGTGGAGACTTCTTGTGACGATCAAAGCATTCAAATTCAA
>JBCCRX010000528.1:0-3809 GCA_039201015.1 Bacteroidota bacterium
TATTGAATAATAATTTGATAATCAAGTGATTAGAATAAAATATTCGTTTTAGAAATATTATATTTTTGTACTTCGTGGTTTTTTTAGCCTTGCCTTTACCTCTAAATTTGTAATCGTAATCAGCAGGGAAATAGAAAAGAGAAAAAAAGCGTTGATTGCGGTTCTTTGAAAATTATACATTAAAACAGCATCCATTTCTAAGTGACGCTTTGAATGTAAGTTAGGTCGATGTAAGAGATGTGCATTACTTAGTTTGGACGGGAAAGCAGATGTCTTTGTGGCGTAGATTTTAGGGGAAGATAGTGACATTTGCGTACTAACATGGCTAGTGTCTTTTTAAGATTATAAAGTTCTGTACTCAAAAGGTGTTTTGTGTGTGTGTTGCATTGTCATAATGAAATGCAGCTTTATCTGGAGCCCAGCAGGGGGTAGAATGCTACTCTTCTGCGCTCCAGTTTTTTAAGGAAAAAGTTATCCTGCCAGAAGCAGATGTATGATGCTTCTAGCATTGGACGAATATAAGAATATATTTTGAGAAAACTGGGGAATTGAAATCTAGCTGCATAAGAGCAGTTGGGTATGTTGAGCCGGGAGTTGGCGTACATTGTTAAGCGGACTAATTTCAGCACTAGGAAACTACACATCTACGCATAACTCTCGGTTTTTTTCAAAAGCACAGAAAATAAATATCACAATTACAACTCTATTTAATCCTTTAAAACGAGTTCTTATTCTTGAGATTCAAGATCATATTGCTACAGGTAAGTCTAAAACTACATCCCGATACCGATTACACATTCTGCCCCCACTCCTTTAGACCAAAAAATAGGATACAGCGTCCAAAACGTTGTATGAAATCTAAACTCAAAGGTTCATAGGATTTTGAGTAAATTAAGTTTAGGTAAGTAAGCAATGGCTATTATTCAGCTGGACAATTTGTCCAGCTTTTTTTTTGCCTGTAAAAATACGAATCAAAATACGGTGTGTGTAACATCAGTTACTAATATTACCGAAGACATGGAACTTTTTGCCTTTCGCTGCTTGTTTATGCAGGACTTTTCACCGTAAAAAAGAAGTTCCCATGGCACAGCAGCAGTACTCTATTTTCAACAATCCATACCTCGCCACCTTACGAAAGGCTTGGCAATATGCGACTGGGCATCGAAAGAAATTTTTATTTACTTATTTCCTTTTTCTGATAAGTAATATTGTGTCCGCCACCTATCCCATTTTCTGGGGTTGGTTCATCAATGAATTGCAACTGCAAGGAACAGATGCGATTCGCTATGCTTGGTGGTACGGCGGTATTTATCTGAGCATTCATCTAGTGGACTGGGCTTTTCATGGAACAGGTCGTGTACTGGAGCGAGAGTTGGCTTTTGATGTTGGGCAAAACTATCTGGAAGACCTTTACCACAAAGCAGTGCATCTGCCTGTAAGTTGGCACAAAGATCATCACAGTGGCAAGACGATCAATCGAATTCGGAAAGCCTACGAAGCGCTGAAATCTTTCTTAGACACGGGCTTTCGCTATGTGCATACCTTCGGAAAATTTACTTTTGCCTTCATTGCAATCATCTATTTTTCGCCCCTTTTTGGCACAATCGCCGTTCTAATTGGTCTGCTAATTGTTTACATCATTTTTCAGTTTGACAAACACTATATCAGAGCTGCCAAAGAGACCAACGAGCGAGAACATGTCGTTTCTTCCACCCTCTTTGATAGCTTATCCAATATCGTAACGGTCATTACTTTGCGCCTCGAAAAACGCATGCAAATAGGATTGTCTAAACGCATCAGTCATATTTTTCCACCTTTTCGTCGAAAAGTGGTGGTCAATGAATGGAAGTGGTTCACTACCGACATGCTAGTGGCTTTGATTTATGCAATTACGGTCATTGGATTTGTGACGCAAAACTGGACGCCAGGAGAAGTTTTCTTAGTAGGCGGATTGGTCACCTTAGTAGGCTATGTCAATCAATTTAGTAGCGTCTTTCACGATTTTGCTTGGCTCTACACCGAAGTCGTACAGTACGATACAGACATTAAAACGGCAGATAATATTCAGCAAGCCTACAAAGAACAACACCGAGTGGAGAGTGAAGAAAAATTGCCGAACAACTGGCAAAGTCTATATCTTCAACGAATCAATTTTTCGCACGAAGCAGAAGATTTTGCTGCTTTGGAACGAGCGAACAATAAAATACGGGGCTTGCGAGATGTGGCGATTCGTATTCAAAGAGGTGAAAAAATTGCATTGATTGGAGAAAGTGGCAGTGGGAAAAGTACACTGCTGGCTTTGTTGCGTGGATTATATCCTGCTCAGTCAGGAACTCTAGTAGAAGTGGATGGCGAGCTGCACGAAGGATTGAGTTTGATTAGCAACCATGTAACACTTTTTCCGCAAGAACCTGAAATATTTGAAAATACGATTGAATACAACATCACTTTAGGCTTGTCTTTCGAGCAAAAAGAGATTGAAAATGCGTTGAAAACGGCACATTTTGCAGAAGTATTGAACGAATTACCCAAAGGCTTGCAGTCAAATATACAAGAGAAAGGCGTCAATCTTTCGGGTGGGCAGAAACAACGGTTGGCATTGGCGAGAGGTGTTTTTGTGGCGAAGTTCAGTGACATTATTTTGCTGGATGAACCCACGAGTAGCGTTGATCCAAAGACGGAGATGAAGATATACGAACAGCTATTTGAGCAGTTCCGAGACAAAGCAGTTGTTTCTTCTTTGCATCGCCTACACCTGCTTCCAAAGTTTGATTATATCTACATTTTGGATGTTGGAAAAGTAGTCGCCGAAGGTAGTTTTGAGCAATTGCACGCTCACAGTCCTATATTTCAGGAACTGTGGCAGCACCAAGAGCAAGTAGCAAATGCAGTGATGTATGCTTGAGGCATTTTTGAAAACGTTGAACTGTGAAATTGTAGAACTTTGGATAGCTTCTATTGGTATCTTGGTTGGGAATAGAACAGGAAGGAGTAATTCAACGATTCTTTCAATTCTACGGTTTTACAAAAATGAACCTTTGGCTGCCAAATTTGGCAGGAGCTAGTGATCGACTTCCTTCAAAGGCTGCGTTCCGTACATTTTGCCTTTTTTAGTCATCTTTAGCAGGTAAGCAATGCGTTTTTCTTTATCTACCTGCCGACTAGGAGCAGTACCAATTTCAAGTATCCAACCAATTTTGAGCCGCTTGTAGAAGTGAGGAAAAGACTGAAATGTATTCCAGATGGCTGGCTCTGCTTTCAGTCTTTTTTCTAGCCAAGCTGGAATCTCTAGTGCATCATCGGGCGAACCGATCTGATCGGCAATCGGAGCAATTCCTGCTGCGGTCATTTCGCCCGAACGCTGTAATTTCCAAATTCGTTGGCGATTGAGTTCGGAAAGGAAAGTTTTCTTTTTTCGACGTGGTGTGATGCGCTGCACATTTCCGTCGGGACAATTTTTTTTCACTACGCCATCTATCCAGCCAAAACACAAGCAGACTTCCACTAGATCATCATAAGAAATACAAGGTTTTCCAGAAGCTTTCACAAAGCGTTGCAGCCAAATTTCCTTTTCTTTTGTGTGGTTTTCTTTCAACCAATCGTACCATTCTTGTCGATTCCGAGGATAAAATATGGTCGTGATTTCCATGATGAACAAGTAATTTGTTGGGCTCTAAATGATTTCATTTGGTCGAGTATCTTTAGAAAGATATCGCCAACTATTAAATTTCGTTTGTTTTCGTTTAGAAGGACGTCAGCCTCACGCCTAAGGCGGACACGGTGAGGCGGACAGGTCGAGTCCTTCCAAA
>JBCCRX010000529.1:0-3793 GCA_039201015.1 Bacteroidota bacterium
AGACTTTCGAGCAGTTCAAGCAAGGCCTTGTTGAATTTCTCGAGAATGCAAAGAGCTACAAGGATGAGATCAGATCACTATTGACCTTAAATTTCAGGACAGTATGTGGAACCTCTGTGCATGCCCAAACCACTTCGTGATGGGTATACTCTTGTTACAGGAACCTTGAATGGAAATATCTATATATATGATTTAAGAAATTTGAGTCTATTAAATTCTTTAAAAATCAGTAGTGATAAAATTAGTTGTATTAACATATCAAAAGATAAAAATTATATATGTTGGGTAGAAGATAGAAACTCGTTTTTTACGAAAAACGTAATTTATGTTTTCAATCTATTGAGTAAGAAAGTAGTCTTTAAAAGGACTATTAACTACAAATTAAAGTATGTTGAAATTTCTGACTCTAATGAGTATCTATTAGTACAATTCAATCATATTGGTTTCTTCAACTCGAAAATAGATTATGCAGTATATGAAATTAACAGCACTCACTTAATTGATGGAATATCTGTAAATGATGGTCCTGGAGTTACGTCGTTAAAAGCTATTCAGTTTGCTCCAAATTCTACAAAAATAATATTATACGAAAAACTATGGCAAGTTGGTGATAGAACACATCCAATTATTTGTGTAAGAAGTCCTTTTATTAAAGGGGGAGATAATTACTGGTTTTTTACTGGAGGGAGTGAATATAAGTACAAAATATTAGACCAATTAGAGTTTGCAATTATCACTTTTGATAACAAAATAGAGCTATATTATTTAATTTCAGAAAATGGTGAATTCTCAACAAAAAAAATATACTCAATCACTAATACATTTCCTAAGAGTTCAAAGGAGTCTATTGTTAGTAATAATTCAATAAACTTAATGCAATTAGATTCAAATAACGATTTATTGATTTATAATCTTAATAGCTTTTCCAATTATTTCTCCATTCTTAACATTGAAAAAGGAACGAATGTTGATTGCTTTTCAATTTCAATAAATACTGTAAAAGATTTCAAATTTTCAGCAAAAAATAAAAGATTAGCTACCTTGAACAACAATACTGTAAGAGTATGGGATCTAGCTGAATAACCTGTGCAGAATCGAGTAGGGTAAGCAGCGACTAATTGCCGCTGCTTATCCCTCTCACACCACCGTACGTACGGACCTCGCCTGCCTGCCTTGCGGCGAGCAGGCAGGTATACGGCGGTTCGACAAACAACATAATCCCTCTTTACAAGAATTAGGTCTTGCTCTTTCTTTAATCCTCGCCTGTTTGCCTAAGGGAATCGGTCACCCAATGACACCCAGAGATAGATAGGTTGTACTCAAGCTGTTTGTCGTTCGGCCCTTCACGCACACGCGTTGCAGCGCATGGCTACTATGACCTCTACTGACTTCTGGTAGCCTTTACTAGACCGGTTCGCTTGGCTTCGCCTCCGGCATCCCAGATCTCCCCCGGTCAACGAATCAAAGGGGAAGGGGGCCCCTTGTGAAGTATCCTCCTTCGGCTGACGAGATGTACATCTACAGCGGTAGGCTAGTGTAAGTTCTGCCTTCGGTGTAATGTGCCACCTTGACGACCTACTGCTGCCTCTTATGTACTTCCTTTTCGTACCGGCCAACCTTTGCAGTCCCACTTAGTTACTCCCTTCGGTCGTGCTTTCCGCTTCGCTTCAGGTCAGACCCTTCCTCGCGGAAACGCCCTTGTGGCTTGCTGCTATGCGCATACCTGCCTGCTCGGCAGCCTCACTGGCAGGCAGGCTTACGCTAACGTCAGGAGGACTTTCCCGTTGGAAAGCCGAACAATGACCCTTTCTTGCTATCTTTAAACTCATTATTAAAAGATAGCTCGAAGTGGTCATCTTCGATGCCCATTCGAGGCACACACACTGCTACAGCAACAGGCCTCCTATCGTCGGCCTGCGCTGTAGCCAGAGTTCTGCGCAACGTTTTGACGTGAAAAATATGACTAGAGATAAAGCTATAGAAGTTGTCAATAAATACTATGAAAAGCAACTATTTGATTGGGAGATTATACCTGTAATTGATAATGATCCTATAGAGTTACATACTTGTCGGGTGTTCAAAAATTATTATGAACCTAGAGAGCCTTATCTTGGAAGTAAAATTCACGTAAATATCAGATTGCCTTCGCTCAAAGTAGATAAAGTTAGTCAAATGATTTAGAAACTTAATTTACAAGGTCTAGATGAATTGCTGGATAGGAAATGATACCTTGTGGATAAAATCGAAGTTATGAATAAAGTACTTATTTTGTCTGTATTCCTGATATTAATGACTTCTTGTATTGGACGAGTGGCAAGCCAGTCAATAATATCTTCAGACGAAGTTATCAAAATGGATTTTGTATCTCAATATGATTATGAACAACTTGAATATTACTTTCAAGACTCAACCATCACCGGAGAGAAATGGAGTGCTACTGAAACAGGTAATTATGATAGTATTGTAGTTCTAGTAACATATTATCCACCTGACTACATCCACACAGATTCTAGCTTTAATTTGATTGACGAATTTATCAGTTCAACAAACCCTATAAGTGAGAATTATGAACTAGTCACAATGAGGTACGAGTGGATAGATAACTATCCTGGAATTCAGTTTCGACTTAAAAATAAGAATGATAAATCCTTAATAAATAAAAGATCCTACTTGATAGGCAACAGGCTCTTAGAGATTCAATACTCAACAAAAAAATGGTTTATTGACAGAGATGATGACATCTATGATAGCATAAAACTTCTGATAGATAAAAATGATAATAAGTACGATTTACCCGATTTAGGAAGTTGCTCAACTGACATTGATTTTGATTTTAGTGAATCAAGAGAGTTATATGTACCTAGCCAGTATGGACTATCATCTCTTAGTATAAAAATGAATGATCTTACCATTCAAAATAGGATGAATAGTTCTCGGGACGTAAGAATGGAAATGATTTCTATAGCATCTTATGGCAATTTAGAAATAGATTCATTGGATGTCTTTTATAAAGAATCAATAGATGGAATGGTGAACGCAACAAATGGCAAGTTATTAGGAGTAGAGAGTAAGACTATTAGAGGTATTGAGGGACGGCAGGTAGAAATATTTAGTGAACAGATAGGCCTTAGAGGTAAGTATTATGTTTGGTTAGATGGAAAATGTGTATATACGATTGGTGTACTTAGTAATGATACTACAAATAATTTATTTACATCTCTAATTGAGAAAATTAAACTTTTAGAATGAAAATTAAAATGCGCAGAATTGAGTAGGGTAAGCAGCGACTGATCGCCGCTGCTTATCCCTCTCACACCACCGTACGTACGGACCTCGCCTGCCTGCCTTGCGGCGAGCAGGCAGGTATACGGCGGTTCATAGAACAACTCAACTTTTCTTCTTGAACGACTTGGAAGGTTTATCACTTTTCGAGGTGCCATATTTGACTTTGAGGTAATATTCCAGAAAGGGAATGTATCCTCTTTGTCTCAGGCGATCTTCGGTGACTGTGGTGCCCATTATAGGGCTGCATGCAATAAACCAGCCTCGCCTTTTGAGAGTAGGCAAATCGACGTGCCCAGCTTTCTTCCACGCCCAGTTGTCGGAACGCCCGCAGCCTTCGTACTGTGCTTATTCTTGATGCACTTAATGGAAGACGGGCGCAGTTGCGATTTGACACAACCCCTTTGATTTGAAAATGACGGCTGGACGTTACATTTTGTGGGTGTCTAAATCCATAAGAATGAACGACCCAACCATCATTACAAAGATATCTGAGTTCTTCAATAACTCT
>JBCCRX010000530.1:0-3793 GCA_039201015.1 Bacteroidota bacterium
AGCCAAAAATTGGGCAACCGTTTTTCATTTTTGGCGGATAAATAAAAATGGTTTTTTGGCGAATAGCGTCAAAAGTATTGAAAATTCGGTTTCTTTTTCGGCGGATAAAAAAGAAAGTTTTTCATTCGATTTTTCGAGCGGAAAATTGAAGATTTGGCATTCGGTCTCGGCGAATAAAAAATAAAAAAAGAAGGCGAAAAGGGAACAAAGTGTATGCGTTTATGGCGGCTATGCGCCGCCACAAACGCATACACAGACCGTTCGCTGCAAGCAGAAAAAACAAAAATTAAAACCAAAGAAAATACTGAGAAAGCAGTAATTTGGCAACAAGAAAAAATCGAAATAAGTACTTGTTCAAAAATAAATACACCTAAAAGGAATACTCGTTAAAACAGACAAAAAGTTGCTTTCCGATTGCGTTACAAATTCTATTGACGGCATAAAATAAGTCGTCCTTACTTTTGTAATCTTCGGGTTTTATCCATCCTTCTTTAAATTCTTTCCACAGTCGTTCAATAATATTCAGCTGCGGAGAATAGGGAGGTAGAAAGAAAATATATAAACCCCTCTTTTGCCAAATTTCAAAAAGTTGTTTGACTTTTCGGGCAGTATGAACACGAGCGTTATCTAAAACGATAACGGTCGGTTTGTCAATCGTCAAAGAAAACTCGTCTATCGTTTCAATGACAAAATCTGAATTAATTGACTGGCAAGTTGTTCGATGATAAAATTTATTAGCTCTTGATAGTAACCCCAAAATATTGATTTTTCCACCTTTTTGGACTTTAATGGCTACTTCTTCTTCATCAAATTGCCAACCGTAAGGGACAAAACCTTCCTCGGAAACCTGAGTTTCATCACCATAGAATAATTCTATGTGTCCCAGACGGCTTTGATTTTCTAACAGGCTAAGTGCCTCTTTACGAACTTCATAAAGGTCGGAATCTGGTTTATTTTTAGGAACTAAACGGATACGTTTCCATCGGCACTTAACTTTTTTAAAAAACGTTTGAGCGTTAGTAAACTAAACTGTTTACCTAACTCATTTTCTAAGTCCTGTTTGGCTAATTTTAATCGTTGTCGTTCTTTCTGAACAGCAGCCTTAACTTTGGCTTTATCCTTCTTTTCATCAAGAATGGGTTTTCTACCTTGACCTGATTTTGTTTGAAGTCCTTCGAGACCTGCTGCTTCATAACGCTTTACCCAATTATTGATTGGTTGAGCATCTTTGTAACGTAGTAAGGTAGCGATATGCTTTGAAGTATATCCTTCACTCTTTAGCAAAATAATGTGGCAACGACGACTAAATTTAGGCTTTTTCAGGTCTTTGTAACCTAACTCTAATGCTGCTCGTTGGTCTGAACTCAATATTAATACCTTTGCTTTGCGACCCATAAGTTTTTTATCGCAAAATTAAGATATATTTATTTTTGAACAACTACTTATGCCAATTAAAAAATACAAATCTGACCTCAGAGAATTAGCTGAAAGCATCAAGATATTGGTCAATGAAAGAAGGAAGGAAATTAGCCGAATTGTCAACAATGAAATTTTATTGACGTATTGGGAAGTCGGAAAAATGATTATAGAAAGAGAAACCAAAAGTAATATTGACCAAAAATCAAGCAGGGCATTAATCCTTGAACTATCGAAAATGCTCTCAACCCAGATTGGAAAGGGGTTTAACCGTAGTAATTTGACCTATATGCGTCTGTTCTACCTAAAATACCCAAGTGGTGTGACGCTGTCACACCAGCAGAGTTGGTCACATTATATTGAGTTCTTGAAGATTGACGACGAATTTGAAAGAGGGTTTTATGAAAGGCAATCGGTAATAGAAAAATGGTCGGTGAGAGAGCTAAGAAGGCAAAAAGATAGCGCACTGTTTCAACGCTTGGCTTTGAGCAAAGACAAAGAAGGTATTTTAAGGTTATCGCAAGAAGGTCAGATAATTGATAAAGAAGAAGATTTGGTGAAAGACCCGTATGTTTTAGAATTTTTAGGATTACCTGAACAGGTTCGGTACACAGAAAAACAACTTGAAGCGAAAATAATAGAGAACCTGCAAAAATTCTTGCTTGAACTTGGGAAGGGTTTTGCGTTTTTGGGGAGCCAATACAGAATAACCTTGAACAATACCCATTTTTACGTTGACTTGGTTTTTTACCATAGGATACTGAAATGCTTTGTAGCAATCGACCTGAAAATAGGTGAGGTCAAGCACATGGATATTGGACAGATGAATATGTACCTGAACTATTTCAAAGAAGAGGAAAATGTAGAAAATGACAATCCTCCGATCGGGATAATCCTTGCCGCAAGTAAGGATGAAATTATGATAAAATATGCAACGGGGGGACTTTCAAATAAAGTGTTTGTATCGAAATATCAGACCTATTTACCAGAAAAGAATTTGCTTCAAGAAAGGGTAAGAAAAATAATAGAAGAAGAAAAAGAAGCCAGCAGCGAACAAAGTGCAAAACGGCAATAAGCCCTATACGGGCTTACTGCGTTTGCACCAACCGTTGTCGGCAATGTGATGAAGGAATTTTAGTAGGATTTAGGAAGAAACACAGCCTACAACAAAACGCTATAACGTTCATGCCAGATAATCTTGCAGCCGCACGAAGGCAAACGCGCATCTGGCACGCCGCATAGCGCGGCCGTTGGGCACCACCAAAAAAAGCAAAATCTAATACGCCATAATGAATAGAGATAAGTTAGTAAAAGTATTCGATGACAACGCAAACTCATATGATAAGTATAGACCAAAGTACCCAAATGAAGTAATTGAAGAATTAATTGATTTGAGTCAAATAAAAGCGAAAGATAAAATCTTAGAAATAGGATGTGGAACTGGTCAAATTACAATTGATTTCGTAAAAAGAGGATATGAGGTAGTAGGAATAGAAAAAGGAGAATCCTTATCGAGGATTGCATCTAATAAAATAGAGAAATATGGCATTGGAAAAATAATCAATTCTACATTTGAAGATTGGGTAACATCAGAAAAGTTTAAATTGGTGATAGCAGCTCAAGCCTTTCATTGGATAGACAAAAAAAGAGGAATTAATAAAATATTGAGGTTATTAAAAGACAATGGCTCAATAGGATTGATATGGAATGTAGATAAATCACAAGAGACTGAATTTTGGGAACAAACAAGTAAAGTTTATGACAAATATCTTCCAAAAAAGAAAGGACAAGGAGGCATGGAGGAAACAATAGAAGAACATTGGGATTATATCTACAAAAGAAAAGAGTTAATAAACTTTGGAAAACGAGAATATCAATGGGAGAAAGTATACTCAAAAGAAGAATACTTGGGATTATTGAATACATTTTCTCCTCATATGTCAATGGAATTGAACAAGAGAGAAAGGTTCTTCAAAGAGATTAAATCTATAATAGAAGGTTTGAATAACCGAGTATTGAAAAATTATAAAACAGTACTATTGTTTGCCAACAAGAGGAGTTGAATTATAAATTATAAAATTAATCCTGATAAAGAAAGGCGAGTGCCCAACATTGTGTATGACGTTCATTGCCAGCAAAAGCTGGCAACGCCACATACACAGACCGTTGCAGCCAACGAAAAAAAAGAAAAAACAAAATCACTCCGAAGAAAAATCGGTGGTAAAATTTCAGAGAATACATCTCCGTTTTGGGCAGATAAAAAAAGGAGCTTTTACGGTCGCAATCTGCTAAAAATTGAAAACCGTTTTTCAAGTCGGGCGATAAAAAAGAAAACCGCTTCGATGAAAAATAGCGGTTGAATTTCGGGGAATACGTC
>JBCCRX010000531.1:0-3792 GCA_039201015.1 Bacteroidota bacterium
ATCTTTTCTGCTTTGCACCACTGCATGAATGTTAAAAAGCCTCGCCGTCCGCCTAAGGCGGATGCCTACGTTTTTTGCCTTGACTAAAGAAAAAATAACTTCGCAAAATTTGGGTAGTTTATTTTCTACAAATTCCCTTAAGCGATGTAATTTGCTATACAGATATTTTCTATTTAACTGTACCTCCTCAAAAAAAAACTAAAATCTAAATACAATGAAAAGACGTCATTTTGTACAAACTGGCCTAGTCGCTTCTACCCTACCCATCAGTTCTGTCCGTGCTGATAGCGCACAAAATATAGAAGAAGACAAAGAACTCTATGAACTACGTACTTATGAATTGCGCTTTGGCAGTAATCAAAAAATCTTGCTCGATTATCTTGAGGAAGTCTTGCATCCAGCGCTAAAAGAAATGGGTATTAATCATTTTCAGCTATTTACAGAACTGGGGCAATCTACACCAAAGAAAGTTTGGCTTTTAATCAGCTACCCCGATGCAGCAACTTATATTCAAGCACAACAAATCACTTCTACGTCTTCTTTTTTGATAGCGGCTAAAACATACAATTCTGTTGCCCCCGAAAAGACCATTTACAATCGCTTTTCTTCCGCCTTGCTCTTGGCTTTTGGCGGCATGCCAAAGATGAAAGTTCCCGTAGAAAATGCAGGACTCTTTGAACTTCGTATCTATGAAGGTCATTCTGAAGATGCTGTTCGACGCAAAATAAAGATGTTTGATGACGAAGAAATTGCGCTTTTTCTGAAGGTAGGTTTGCATCCTGTCTTTTTTGGGGATATGATTGCTGGACCGCACCGTCCTAGTTTGGTGTATCTGCTGAACTTCAAGGATATGGAGGAACGGGAAGCCAACTGGAAAGCCTTTATTGAACATCCTGATTGGAATGAAATGAAGGTAAAAAAAGAATATGCCAACACAGTTTCTAATATTGTACGAGTATTTTTAGAACCGATTCAATAGTATGCTCGAACGCTTTTTAGCCTACATCAAAAAAGAACAACTCTTCTCCCCTAGCAATAAGATACTGCTTTCAGTAAGTGGTGGTATGGATTCGGTGTTGATGTGCTATCTATTTTCGAAAACTGGTTTCTATTTCGGTATTGCACATTGTAATTATTTTCTTCGCGAGAAAATTTCGGAGGAGGAAAATAAATTTACAAATGAAATTAGTAAGTTCTTTGATGTGCCTTTCTATGATACTAAGTTTAAAACAAGGGAAATTGCTTTAGAACGCAAGCAATCTATACAGGAAGTGGCGAGAGATTTACGCTATGAATGGTTGGAAAAAATACGGGAAGAAAATGGTTATGACTATATCGCCACGGCGCATCATTTGAGTGATTCAATTGAAACTTTTTTATTCAATTTTGGGAGAGGTGGAGGTATTCGAGCTTTGCATGGCATTTTACCAAAAGTGGGTAAAGTGATACGCCCGCTACTATTCTTGACTAAGTCTGAAGTTGAGGAATACTTGACTGCTTATCGCATTCAATGGAGACATGATGCTTCCAATGATACGGACAAATACAACAGAAATAAAATTCGACATCATGTAGTGCCTGTATTTAAAGACATCTATCCAAGTTTTGAAGAAAAGGCAGGCGAAACTATTTCTCATCTCCGTGAAGTAGAAGCTATTTTCGATTGGAGTATCAGACATTTTAGATCACAGCTTATGCAGACCAATGAAAGCAATCATCGAATTGATCTAAAGCTACTCCACTCCTACCCTGCGCCTAGCACCATTTTATATGAACTAATGAAGGATTTTAATTTTCATCGAAATCAAATTACCCAAATTTTAGCAAGCCAAACGGGTAAACAATTTTACAGCAATAGTCATCAAGCGATCATTGATCGCCAAGCACTCCTTATCCGACCAAAACCACAAAAAAGAGAAGTCAAATATTATGACATTGATCGCTTCGTCTCCAAATTTTCCTTTGAGGAGTATCAATTGCACTTTGAAGTTCTTGAACAATTACCCAAAGTTTACTCTACCGACCAAAATATTGCTTATCTAGACTACCACCAACTCCAATTTCCACTACGGCTTCGGCATTGGAAGAAAGGCGACCGTTTCCAACCCATTGGTATGCAAGGCAAAAGCAAAAAACTGCAAGACTATTTTTCGGACTTGAAGTTAAACCGTTTTGAAAAGGAAGCCGTTTGGATTGTAGTGTCTAAAGGTGAGATTGCTTGGATTATTGGTCATCGCTTAGATGAACGTTTTAAACTGAAGGAAAACAGCAAAAAAGCAGTTAAAATTACGTTTATAACTAGAGGAAAAGACAGATTTGAGAGTCCAAAGAATCAGATGTAAATTATTCGTAATCAGTGAGTTGATAAATTGTATTTACAAATTAGATCGAAAAAAGTTACCAACGATCAGCAAAAACCACACAAAAAATATTCTTGTTTGCCATGCAAAATGAAGAAAAATATACGACCATACATTACCAAAATTATTTGGGTTTAGACGAGCTTCTAAAAACACAAGTGCTGCGTAGTGAACAAATAGGAAAGCCAGCCCATGAAGAGATGCTATTCATCATTACACACCAAGTGTATGAATTGTGGTTTAAGCAAATCATACATGAACTCAATTCGGTCATTGATCTTTTTTCCAAAAAACAAGTCAACGAACGCAATCTAGGAGCAGCCATCGCGCGCCTTGATCGTGTAGAGCGTATTCTGCAATTGTTGGTCGATCAAATTGGTGTAATGGAAAGTATGACACCACTAGATTTCTTGGATTTCAGGGCATATCTATTTCCTGCTTCTGGTTTTCAAAGCTTTCAGTTTAGAGCCATTGAAAGCTTGCTGGGCTTGCCAGAGCAGCAGAGAATGACCTACCACAATAAAAAATACAGTTCCGTTTTTCCAGAAGAGCAGCAGAAACAATTGGCTCAAATCTATGAGAAAGGAACACTTTTTGATTGGGTCAATAAATGGCTTGAGCGCACGCCTTTCTTAAATTTAGAGGATTTTAATTTCATCAAAAAATACAAAAAAGCGGTCAAGACAATGCTACAAAAAGAAACGGCTGCGATTGATAATTCTGAGTATTTGACGGACAAAGAAAAGAGCAAGCGGAAAGAAATGCTAGGCAGCACCGATTCTTATTTTAAAGCAATACTGAGTAAAAAACATTATGACGATTTAATAAAAGAAGGCAAGAAAAGATTGAGCTACGATGCAACAATAGCCGCTTTGTTCATCAATTTGTACAGAGATGAACCCATTTTACAATTGCCTTTCCAACTCCTTACCAATTTGATGGATATAGATGATCTAATGACCAACTGGCGGACTCGTCATGCTCAAATGGTACTGCGTTTACTGGGCAACAAGATCGGAACGGGTGGCTCTTCTGGACACGAATATTTGAACGAAACTGCGCGTCGGCATCAGGTTTTTGTAGATTTTCATACTATATCTACTTTACTTATTCCTCGCTCTGAATTACCTAACTTACCGCCCAAAATCAAGCAAAAATTAGGCTATTATTTCCCGAATTATACTACATCTGAAACCAAGTCGTAATAGATTTTTACGCACTTCTTAATCTATTTAACGCCCTATCCTTATCTTCACCGCGTAATGTAGATTTTTAGGGAGTAGATAATAAATAAGTATCAATTAAAAAATAAAATCGACATACATGGAGTCGCAACCAAAAAATCTTTTAAGGTGGATTTTTTGGTTGCTTCAAGGGATTTTAAGGGTGAAAAGCATCAAAAATTAGAGATTTTTGATGCTTTTCACCCTTA
>JBCCRX010000532.1:0-3786 GCA_039201015.1 Bacteroidota bacterium
AATCATTTCTCCCTGATGTTTCATCGTGATTTGTACCGTCCCAGCTTCATTGTTGTCCTTATTCAAAATACCGTGCCAAATGGCATTTTCCACAAAGGGTTGTAAAATCAAAGGCGGTACTTGATGATTTTCTAAATGAATATTTTCCGCTATATCCCACTTTACCTGAACCCGTTCACCCAATCGCAATTTTTCTAGTTTCAGATAACGCTTTAGGATATCGACTTCTCTTTCTAAACTAATCAATGTCCTTTTTGAGCTATCTAAGATCATTCTGACCAAGCGATGCAAATCGACGATGTAGCGCGAAGCATCGTTTTTGTTGCCTTCCATGATGAGCAAATCAATGGCATTCAGGGTGTTAGAAATGAAATGCGAATTGATTTGCGAGCGCAGTGCCTCTAAACGAATTTCAAAATTTTGACGAATCGTCTTGTTGCGTTGCCAAAGGTAAATGATCGTGACAACACTCAATATGCCCAATGCCAATAAGCCAAGTAACCAAAGGCTTTTATTTCTTTTTCTTTTTTCGGTTGCTAGTTTGAGGTTGTTGAGTTCGTCGTTTAATCGGATTTGTTTTTGGTTTAAGGTGTCTATCTTTTCATAAGTCGTCAAATAAGCGTCGCTAATAGCCGACATAATAACTTTTCCTCCACTTACTACTCCATCTTCTTCGATTTCCACTCCCATCAAATGAACAGCCGCATCGAATACATCTTCATACACATCCATATGCCCTTCTTCCGTTCCACTGATGATAGCCTTCAGATAGTAGTTGGCTGCGTCCTTGAATAAGTTTTGATAAGTAATATTGTCTAAATCTTTGGAGTAGATAGCGATATTTTGAGTATTGGCTCCCAGTTGATAATAAGACCTAGACAATTCAGAAGTACCATAGTCAATTGCCAACTTTAGCTTTTCATTACTCGTTTTGAATAGCTTGATGTCCTTCCTTCGAAGACCCTGTTCCGATATGATATGTGCACAATCAAGGTGTACCATAGCCAAAGAAATACTGTCATTAGGTTTACAAAGTACAAGTGCTTGGTCGCAGTAAGCATCCGATTGTTCGTAGTTGTTTTTTGCTAAGTTAGCAATTGCTAAGTTGATATTCAATAAAATACGCTTACCTCTTAATCGTGTAGAGTCATGTTGGTAGTAATGGTAAGCCTTTTCATAATTTAGTATAGTCGTATCAAAACTTCGCCCCCAGAAAAGATTGCCTCTATTTTTATAGGCGTCTCCAAATAATAGCGGATAATTACTGCTATTAAGATTCCTAAGTAGTCTTATCAATTCTTCGCTGGTGGTCAACGCTATAGAATACTCGTCGAGATAATAGTAAGTATTGGATAATACCATTTTTGTTCGAGCTTCCCAAAGCGGCAATTTAGCTTGCTCAAAAATATATAGTATTTTGTTCAATTCACCTATATTCAGGCTATTGTCAACAGAATAATTTTGAGCTTCGTAAGTACTAGCAATTCTCCAGAAAGCCGCTTTTGCCGCTTCGACCTTAAGATCATTTCGTTCTGCAACTTTTAAACATTCTTCTACCAGAACAATAATGAAGTTACTTTGCTCTACAGGTATCTGCTCTATAATTTGGAGTAAATAGGCTACTTTTTGTGCTTCAGTGTTGAGTGCTTGTAATTTTAGCTTTATGCTATCAGGCAAAGACTTGAAAGACTCATTTTGAGCATTTATAAAATATACAAAAAAGCATAGCGCAACTATTGTAAACGCACGCAACCACTTTTCTTTTCTGATATAAAAAGATAGAATATGTCTTCTATTCATTGATCTATTTCTTTCCCTCAAAAGTCTAAAAGCAGCTTTTGACGATTGAAAGCTTTTCTTTAAAAGAAAGCTTTGGAAGCGAGAAATATTAAGAAGTTGTTTTAAAATGATTTGTGTCAAATTTAATAGCCTCTTGTGGATAAGAGAAATAGTAGATTTAAAGTATAAAATTTTATGTGTAAAAAATTTCATACTCCTATTTATTCAAATAAATTGATAATCAATTCAATAGACTATTTTTATTATTTGACTTTTAAAACAGTTTCTAAGTGATCTCTCGCCTCTCAGATTATGGATGCTACTCTAATAAAATTTACTCTAGTTCACGACATTAGATAATACAATAGCATAAGCTAACAAATCTTCTATTAAGCTTTTTAGATCAACAGAAACATTCTCCAATTCAGCAATGACTGCTGGAGTAAACTTATCTTTGATGAGATCAAGCTCATTTTCATCGGGTCTTGGCTTCAATGTCCCAGTCCTAATTCCCTCCTTCTCCTTTTTATCTGCATACTCAATCAAATCATCGGTCGCCGCCCTTGTACTTGCATTTGGAATATTTGGATAATAAGGTCTTATATCTGCTTCGAATTCTGCTGCTGTTTTCTGAATTTCCATTTGTTGGTTGTTTTAATAAATGTGATGTAATGTCCACAAAAATAAGAGACTTTAAAGGTCAAAATACTTAGATATGGTGAAAACTAGGTTTCAGAGGGTGAAAGTGAACTTAACATTTGTGAGTTGCCATTGTGACTTTTAACTTGTGTCTCAAATTTAAATATACTCTTCTAAATATTCTAGTGATTGTTTGTTTTAGAAGACAAACTGGCATTCAAGAATGAAAGTATTGACAAGCAAGAAAAGGCTTTTTACCATCTCAACCCTCATTTTCACCCATTCATAAAATTAGAATAGCTAGAAACCTTAATTTAGCATTCCATTAGGAAATATCTTTAACATCACACTACAAGTACTTCCATTATGCAAAATGAAACAACATCCGCAAAAGAAAGGAACAAGCAAATATTCGTCCTAGCAGTTGCCATCAATGAATATGAATCCGAGAAGGTCTCCAATCTGAAAGGTTGTGTGAAGGATGTGGAGGATTTAGAAAAAATGTTGAAAGAGCAATATGCTATTCCAGAGGAAAACTATTTAGTCCTGAAAAATGAACAAGCGACCAGAGCCAACATCATTGATTCCTTTCGCTCCCATTTTGTTAAACTCCAAGCAGGCGATACTGCAGTTTTCCATTACAGTGGGCATGGTTCTTGGGAAGATGGAAGCAAAGAATTTGTGGAAGCTAGCTTGGAAGAAGCTGGCAATAGAAATGAGCTTTTAGTAGTTCAAAACTACGGGCAAGAAGGCGTTTTCAATATAGCAGATAAAGAATTGCGCTGGTTAATTCATGAGTTGCAATTCGCGGAAGACCAGACTCCCAAGAACATCAACTTTATCGGTTTGATGGATTGTTGTTTCAGTGGCTCACTTTTCAGAGACACCGAAAAACGAAGTCGTATTACCTTGCCTGACAACAATCAGGAACGAGGCTTAAAGGACTATTTGGAAGGTCAATACCAACAACTCCATGAAACGACAGGATTAAAATTTCCAGCAGTCAACTTCATTACCTTTAGTGCCTGTAGCCCAAAAGAATCTGCCTTGGAAGATAACAAAGGAGGTTTATTTACGCAAGCCTTAGTAACTGTTCTATCACAATCAAAACAGGAATTGCCTTCCTATGCAGATTTGCACAGTCGCCTCAAGTATAAGATTGAGGAAGGAAGCGGTGAGGCTCAGCACCCATTTTTAGAATATGAAGGTAAAGTCAATCCTTATCAATCTTTTTTGAGTCAAGAAGTGAAAGCCGCTCAATTGCTTCCACCTTTAATTAAGAAAAAAGAAAAATGGTTCACACCCGTTGGAGCGATCCACGGCATTTATGAATCCAGTTGGCGTAAGACAGAAATACAACTCTACGCA
>JBCCRX010000533.1:0-3781 GCA_039201015.1 Bacteroidota bacterium
ACAATTGGGATACCGATAGTCTGGGTTTTGCTTCTTTGGCTTTTGGCTCTGATACAAAAGCAACTGGCTCTTATTCTACTGCGCTAGGAATAAGCACAACTGCCAGTGGCTCTGCTGCAACGGCAATGGGAGAAGAAACAATCGCAAGTGGCTTTTCCGCAACTGCTATTGGTAATGGAGCTGAGGCTAGTGGATCGGCATCCGTCGCAATGGGAGATGAAACAATTGCGAGTGGCTTTATTTCAACTGCTATTGGTAAAGGTACTAAGGCTAGTGGATCGGCATCCGTCGCAATAGGAGATGAAACGACTGCAAGTGGCTTTGTCTCAACTGCTTTAGGGTCATTAACAACTGCAAGTGGTTCTATCTCTACTGCATTTGGAAACTCTACAAAAGCCTTGGGTGGTGTATCAAGTGCTTTTGGGAACTCCACTACTGCAATATCTTATGCTGAAACAGCTATGGGAACATACAATACCACCTATATCCCGAATGACAGTTTTAGTTATGATGCAGCAGACAGACTTTTTGTCCTTGGAAATGGACGAGGTAGGAATGAACTTTCGGATGCACTCGTTATATACAAAAATGGGAACATGGAGATCAATGGTGCAGTGACGATTGATAATGCGTACACCCTTCCTACTACAGATGGCACAGCAGGGCAATTCCTTCAAACGGATGGTAGTGGAAATATTAATTGGACAAACGGAACTCCAGATAATTTAGGCAATCATACCGCTTCTCAGACGATTCAACTGGCAGATAATTGGTTATCCAACGATGGAAATAACGAAGGCTTACAAATTGATAATAACGGAACTATAAAAATATCCAATGCGATAGAAGCTAGCGGCGGTACGATGTTATTTGATGCGACAAATCAGTCAGGCACACCCGACTTTGATGGATTTAGACTTCGATTGCAGAATGATTACTTCAATGCCAACGAAGAGGCTTACATCTTCGAGAAAACGGATGGCAATGGAAATACACCAGATGGAGCGATTGTTTTTGCTAATACAGGAAGCGATGGAGCGGTAGAAGAATCGTTGGTCATCAGAGGAGATGGTGATATTGGTATCGGTACTGTTGATCCTAAAGCGAAATTGGATGTAGAGGGAGAAATTCTATTCTCTACTGCTACACTTCAAATGGGTTTGACAAGTGAGTTAGAAAACACGACGCCCACGATGAACCTTTCCTTAAATGCCTTGACACCAAATGTGGATCAAAATACCATTGGTGGTGCATTTAGAATAGACAGCCGAAATACCAATGATGCTCCACTCTTTCAATGGATTGTGAAGCCAACAGGTACTAGTAGCGTAGGAGACGATGATATCAAAATGGTGTTGAATACATCAGGTCAGTTGGGTATCGGTACGACAACGCCTGGTGCAGTATTGGATTTGAGCGATGGCAGCGGAGATGATGTCGTTTTATTGCGATTTAATACCGAACGCCCTTGGCAATTTGAACAAGCTGGATCGGGTGCAAACAATAACCTGTTCCTAGATGCACAATCGAGTGGAAAAAACTTTGAAATACGCTCAGAAGATGGTTCTATTATTGCTAGTTACAGAGCAAACAATGGCGGCAACAATAAAGTAGGCATCAACAAAACGGTTGGTACAATTAGTAATACACTAGAAGTAAATGGTACTGCTTCTAAGAGTACCTCAGGAGATTGGCTCGCCAATTCAGATGCACGTCTGAAAAAGAACATGAACGCTCTTTCTCCTCAAACTACCCTACAGAAGCTATTGAACCTACAAGGCATCACCTACGAATGGAACGACGATAAAACGGGCAACGAACGTCCCGAAGGCATCCAATACGGCTTCACAGCACAAAATATTCAAGCCACTTTTCCAGAGCTAGTGACAGAAGACAGTCAAGGATTTCTGCAAACTTCCTACGGTACTTATGATGCGATGTACGTAGAATCTATTAGAGCTTTGAATAATAAAATTGAACATTTGGAAAAAGAAAATGAAGCATTACAATCACAGGTGGCAGGCATTCAAAAATTGAAAGATGAATATGCGGAACTGAGGGCGATGTTAGAAGCAATGCAAGTGCAGTTGTCTCTCGAAGATAGTGAGTAGATTAAACTCTTCTTTGCCACGAATGCACGAATGTTTTTTTAATAAAATAAGACGCTTCATTCCTTTTATACATCAATTTGTGCATTTGTGGCTCACTCTCAATTGCTTGATCTTAATTTCAATGTTCGCCCTCACTTTTTAAGATAGATGAAAAACTTTCCGCCAATAAGCTAAGACCTTTGCAAGTGTCTTAAACAAACAGTCAGAAAGTTACACATCGCATGAAAAAGGTCTATCTATCCCTCAGTTTTTGCTTATTTATTTTTGCCCTTCGTGCCCAAGTCGCGATCAATGAAAACAATACAAATCCCGACGCTTCTGCCATGCTTGATGTGAGCAGTACTGATAAAGGTTTGCTTGTTCCAAGAATGACGACCGAAGAACGCGATCTCATCGAAAGTCCTGCCGAAGGTCTGATGATTTACAATACTTCGGATAGCTGTTTTAATTACTATACAGGTGTGGAATGGTACAAAGATTGTGGGCGGGATTTGGAGACAGATAGTGTCATCTATGAACCCATTATTGCTAACAGTACAGGAGATGAAAATGCCCAAGATGTCGTTTTTGATAATAGTGGAAATGCCTACATCACAGGTACGTTCATGGATGATTTCCATATAGGAGACACAACGTTAACTTCTAGTGGTAATAGGGATGTTTATCTTGCCAAGTTTGATAGTGAGAATAACTTGATATGGGCTTTTCAAGAGGGCGGGAGCACAACGGAGAGTGACCCTAAGATTGCGATAGATAGCCAAGGAGACCTTATTCTGACTGTAAGGTTCTCCTCAACGTTCACAATTGATACAAGCAATTTGAATCCTATTGGAAGCAGTGATATTTTCGTTGCAAAATACAACAGTGACGGCGTACCGCAATGGGCGCAGCAACTTGGCTTTAGTGATGTAGGAATCAAACCAAGTGTAGCAGTGGACGCTAGTGATAATATTTATCTTAGCGGATATTTTGAAGGCTCGACTACGATTGCTTCTACTACCTTGTCCAATCCTTCTGCGGGTGATTATGCGTCCTATATCATCAAAATGGATACTAATGGAACAGCTCAATGGGCGCAACAGCTCGATGTTGTTGATGACGATCTCACTATCTATGACATAGCTGTACATGCTAATCATGTTTATGTGGCTGGTGCAATGGAAGGAACAGTAGCAACGATCGGTACGGATACTTATAATGTCCAAGGTGGCTTGGATGGTTTTTTCGCACAATATGATTTGGATGGCAACTATGTAGCTTCCTCTCACTTAATTTCATCTTATTATGTGGAATGTTATACGATTGCAGTAGATCAAAATGGCAATATTTTTGTAGGTGGCTATGCCTTTGAAAATATGGATTTTGATGGCACGACTTTCCAAATCTTAGGTGGAGACTGTCTATTTATTGCTAAATATGACTCGAATCAGGATTTGGAATGGGTAAGATATCAAGACCAAAACGATGATTCAGAAATCAATGCACTCTGTATTGATGATGAATCTAATTTATTGGGTATTGGTAGATTTGAAGGTAGGATGGATTTTGGTGCTACGACCGTAAATACAGCATCAAATGAATATGAAGTTTTTGTGCTGAAATATGATAATGACGTTAATTTTAAATGGATAGAAAAAGGAACAAGTAATGATTTATCTAGGGATTTTGGC
>JBCCRX010000534.1:0-3760 GCA_039201015.1 Bacteroidota bacterium
CCTCAACAATCCATGACCGAAGCTGCGCGCCATTTCTTTGATGCATTGCGTCAATTAGATGCTCAAAAAGTAGATTTCATTTTAGCAGAATGGTTTCCAGAAGAGGGTCTAGGACGAGCATTAAATGATAAGTTGCGTAGGGCAAGTGTTCGTGAATAATCCTTTTCATTTCCGCAAACATTTCACCGCTGTTCCTGAGTACACTACATGAAACTGATTATTGTCTGGCTCAAAGTCTACTTTTACACCAACAACAGCATTCGCTCCAAGTTCCTCCGCTTTGGCGATCAACTCTTCCTTTGCCGCTTCTTCTGCTCTACCAATCAGTTCAGGTTGTGCAGAAGCCTTAAACTCCTTGAATTTTTTAGCGTAGCTATACTTAAAACAGGTTAAAAATAGAAAATTAATCAGCTTTCATATTGACCTTATCAAAAGATTGAAAGTTCAAAGAGAGTAGGGAACGAATCTTACATTTTTGTGTTTGATTAGGCTGCTCAATAGCTGCCAAAATAGCATTGCAGAATTGGTCGAAATTTTCATAATATTTTGCATATAAACAAGTTCTTTTGACGTACTTCCATAATCTTTCAATAATATTGAGCTGAGGCGAATAAGAAGGTAAATACAGTAATTCAATTCCCAAAATACGGGCATACCTTCTTACTAATTTGCACTTTTGATAGCGTGCATTGTCAAGCACAATAGTAATCGGTAGATTCAAAGAATGATACTCTAAATATATGATTTTGAGTAATTTACATACACTCTTTGCGTTAATGTAACCTGTATTGGAAATGGAAAGCACCTGTTTAGTAGTTGCATTGACCACCCCTAAAACATTGAGTCGTTTTCTGCCACTAGGTGAGGCTAAAAATACTCTAGCAAAACACCATAGAAAGCCAGCATAAGCTTTAAATACAAAATGAGCTGCATCCCCAAACAGAACAATACGTTGTCCTTGCTCGGCTTGGGATAATCTAGGCTCTAACTCATTAGTTAACCATTCTTTACGTTCTTTTTTTTTGAGGGGTATTCCCTTTTTCTCCACCAGGAATCGTGCCTGTCTTTAGGTATTTTAAGTCCAGTGATTTCATGAAATTACGGATAGCAGTGGGTGATAAAACAATCCCAGTTAATTGTTCAATGTGATACCTAGCCGTTTGTATATTTTCGGGAGGATTAGCATCAAACTCTTTCATAATCAAATCTTTATGAAGATGTAGCACACTAGGTTGACCTTTGTAATTGAATTGCAATAATAGGGGAATACCACCTTGCTGATACAGTTTTATATATTTGATTAAGGTGCTTGAACATATTCTTAATAACTGGCAAATTTCTTGATGAAGCAGCCCTTGACTTTTGAAATATAAAGCTCCCATCCTTTGACGAACTTTTGGATCTGAATCGTTTTTATAACCTTCAAACAAGGCGTCTTTTTCGCTTTGACTAAATATAATTCTAAGCATTTTTTTTTGCTAAGATACTATTTATTAAGAAATTATATTTCTAAGCTGTTTTAAGTATAAAACTGAGTGCGAGTGAAAAAGCGACTTTAGAAGCAGGCTATAAAAATAGTGCTAAGCCCCATTTCAGAAACCGTTGCCATAGCATATTGTTGAGTTACGAAGGCTATTCAGTGAGTGAAATAGCAAAACTATACAAAGTACGTACTCGTACGATTTACACTTGGTTCAATCGTTGGGAAGAGATGGGTCTAGTAGGTCTAATGATCTTGAAAGGCAGAGGAGTTAAAGCAAAGTTGGATGAATTGAGTAGCGTTCAAATTGAGCAGGTCAAGGCAGTGATTCAATCAGACCCAAGGAGTCTGAGAAATATCTGCCGTGATCTGAGCGAATTATTAGGCTACAAAGTGACCAAAAATATGCTTAGAAGGCTAGTAAAAAAAAACTCAAGTACTCTTGGAGACGCTTTAGAAAATGCCTAAAAGCCCTCCAATTTCCAGAGGAATACGAGGCTAAATTAAAAGAACTCAAAGAACTGCTATGGCTAGAGCAACAAGGCTATTTGGAAATTAGATATGCTGATGAAAGCGGATTTAATCTCAATCCATATATCCCTTATGGATGGCAGCCCATTAACGAGCCAGTACGGATGAAGGCAGCTAAAAGTAAATCACTGAATACTTTTGGCTTAATGACTCGCAATAACCAGTTGGCTGCTTATACTTATTATGGCTCGGCAACTGCCGATTTGATTATTGCTTTCATTGATGATTTTGCAAAAAATGTTAAACAAAGAACCGTCGTTATTCTAGATAATGCAACGGTACATCATACAGAGGAATTTAGAGATAAAATTGAAGAGTGGAAGGAAATTGATTTGCATGTTTTTTATCTTCCGCGTTACAGTCCTCATTTGAATATCATCGAAATCCTTTGGCGAAAAATGAAATATGAGTGGCTCAAAGCTGAGGACTACAAAAATCTCAAAACTCTTGAAGCAGCTGTTGAGCATATTTTATGCAATTTAGGAACTCTTTTTTCTATTGATTTTAAACAACCAGAAGTGCCGATTATTTAATAATACCTACTTAATTCGGTAGCGATTCAAAAACTCAATGAAGGTATAATTGCTTACTTTTTTAAAATACCTGCAAAATGCCTCTTTGCTCATATTGCTGATTTTGGCGACTTCCTCCAACTCTATTTTTTGGTGACAGTGCTGATCTACGTAATTGTAAATCGTTCTTAGTCGTCCTTGCTCTCTTTCACTGAATTTATGCTGATAAGGCTGTTCGTGTAACAGGCTAAAATCGTTGATTTGAGCAAGCACTTGCAAAACTTCCAACAACCGAAGATACTGTTGAAAAGGATTCAAACGTTCTAACTGAAAGAGGCGTTCTCCAAGTCGCTCTTTTATCTCATCATTAAACGCTAATCCATGGCTTGATTTATCGAATAATTGAGCTATAGGCGCAAGTTCTGGTATAGCGCGAAAATGAGTCTCCACAAACTTCTTCTTCAAATGAATAACTACCTTTCGATAGTCTGTTTGAATACCATAATCAAAGTTTAGATGAGGAATATTCGAACCAATCAATACTAAATCATTCCCTTTATAAGTAGAAATATGCTCTCCAATATGTCGAGTTCCTGTAAGTGCTTCAATGTACACCAACTCGTACTCAGGATGAAAATGCCAATAGAATAGATCATTCAATCGTGGATTGAACATCATACTGAATGAGCGATTTTGACTAATGATCGTTTCAAGCTGAATTTCCATATTTTTTAACTTAAAACAACTAATTTTTCAACTAAAATTCTAAATTAATCAATATTGTACAACTTTATGCTAAATCCCTGAAAATTATTATTGATTAAGTATAGCAACTTTGTGTCATCATGAATTGATAAATTATCATTTTTTCGACAAGTATATCCAAATAGCAAAAGTAGTTGACACTTTTAAGCTCAAAAGGAAAATTTTTACTACGCAAAAATTTTCCTTTTGAGGGGGCTTTATGGAGAGAAACAAGGTGCTTTTTGATGATTTTTTCCAAAAATCATCAAAAAGAACCTTGTTTCTCTCCGAAATATCCCTTCAAAAACGAAATGGAAAATTTATTTTTCATTTCGTTTTTGGAAAATAGTGTCAAGCAATCAGATAAACATGTCATTTTTTCCTAATCAAATATTTTTACGATGAACAATACTAACTTAGCAGAGAAGCCGACCATGATTCCAGACAACCAGCATCAAGACATTCCTGGCAATCCTTCTACTGCAAAAAGTAG
>JBCCRX010000535.1:0-3748 GCA_039201015.1 Bacteroidota bacterium
ATTATTTTTTAGTTGGATAAAAATAGAAATAATACAATTTCAAGTCCAAAAAGTCTAATTATTAGCATTTTACACATTAGAAAAACGACTTTTCGTTTGCCCTAATAAACTCGCCCTAAGTATTGTTTTTCAAGCTTTTATTCACGGACTGCGCCAAGCTTCAGCTCTGATTAGCACCTTGTTTTGGCTCATACAGTATTTTGTTTTTAACGCCTTTTTGGCACCTTTTTCACTAAAAGAAATTAGGTCAATTTTGATAATTCCACAAAAAAATTCAGAGAACCATAAAATTTTAAGGATTATTAATTTTTAAAATTTTATTTCTGTCCGAAAGGCCCTTTTTGGAAATTTTTATGCAATAAAAATTTCCAAAAAAAGTGTTTAGGAGTGAGATTTTCAATGAATGGACGTGAAGACTTTTGAAGTTTTAACACCTATGAAGTTCTATTTTCATCAACCTTTCAAACTTCAAAAGACTTTTGCCCTTTTTGCCAATTGTCCACAATAATAATTGCTGCCTTTGCTCAATCCTCTACCCAATAATCAATCACTAACACATCCTTCAAATGAGGGCTTAGGACTTCACCAAAGGCTTTATGATCTGGATGCGGCAGATAGGCCGCGCGATCTTCTTCACTGTCGAAAGTCAGGAAAAAGCAGTGCGTGAAACCCTTATCCAATCCCTCTGGACTATTATTTGTTCCCCATTCAAAATCGCGGATTTGCGGGATTTTGTTAGGTAAAGCCGCAAAGGCAGCTTCCACTGCTTGAACATCGGAGAGGGTTGCGCTGTCCTTAAAGCTGAACAAGACAACATGCCGAAGTTGCTTTTGGGGAGTGGTGATCTGCCCTTTCAATGCAGTATTTGTTCCGTTTTCTGTTTCATTAGCAGCACATGCGAACAGTAGAGAAGTGGCTAGAATGCAGAGCATGAATTGTTTCATATAATGATTTTTGAAAGCTAAAGGTACCTAAATCGTTCGTTTTGGGCAAGTGGCTACTCCGTAAAGCATTAGAAAAAAGTAGGAAAAGAGACTATATCCGAACCAGGTTTCGAACCGCTTTATCCAATAGAAGGACATTGCGTCTGGTCAGAAAATCCAGTTGCGTTGGAGATAATTCAATGCTATTTCTAGCTAGTAAATGGGTCGAGAAACCACCGTTTTCGTTACGGATAAGCATTACTTTAGCGGGAAATTTTTGTCTTGTGTTGCTGAAAATCATCTGTCTTGGATTAGCAGATTCCAGTTGATAGCTAGAAGAATTGGAGTAGGGATCCAATTGTAAAATATAGAACCAATCTTTTCCTTTTTGTACGAGTTTCATGCGTTCCATAAATACCGTATCAGATGCTTGCATCAAATAGCCTTCTCCATAGAAAATGCCCCCTACTTTCCGCCAAGTCTCCAAAGAGTTGCCGCCTTCTATTTTTCCTTTCCAACTCCCAATCAACCAATCAAAATCAATGCGAGTAGCTGCTTGTGGCGTAGGAGTTGGGACAACTTCTGTTGCTTGTTCTGTAGGTCTAAGTTCCCTATTAAGCAGACTTTCCGCGGCGGAATGCGTTCTCGTATCCTTATAAAAATAGTTGACGGCTGCGACTAATTTCTTACTCGCATTTCCCTCTTCTAGCTGTCCTTTGACATAACGATTTTGCAGACTGTAAATGTCTCTAGAAGGGGCGTCCGTCAAGACGAGCGATTCCTCCAAGACCGCTTCCGTAGCTGGTATTGCTTCTGCATAGCGATCTTCTGATTGGATCAAAAAAGTGGAAAGTACAGAAATGATACTCAAAACCACTAAAAGCGAAGCGGCTACCGCCCAACGATGAAGAAATACTACCTTTGCTTTAGGGCGTTTTGCCCGCTGCAATCGTTCTTCCAGTCGTTCCCAAGTTTGGCTAGAGGGTATTTCCTCCAAATGCTCCGACTTTTCTTTGAACTGTTGAAATATATCTTGTTTTTCTTTCATTACTGTATTTAATATAAGAGGTCAAATTGAAGAAGCGAGAAGCCAAATACATATTCCTGAGTTGGTTCGTTGAGCATTAAGAGCTTGTTTAGAAATTTATTTAACTGATAATCAATAGTTTATGGTTCACGCCTAAGGCGGACACAGTTTGACTAAGAAATCAATTGTGAGTTTATCAGCCTCACGCCTAAGGCGGACACGGTCGGGATAAGTGAGCAATTTATTTCAACGTCAGGTTCATAAAATGTTGGTTATCAGGACGATAAAATCCAAACAAGCTCTAAAGCAGTTAGAAGACTTTTGACGTTTTAGTACCTATGAAATTCTATTTTCACCAACATTTCAAACTTTAAAAGTCTTTTGCTCTTTCTCACTCCAGAGCATAATTTTGCTGAATCAAAAGTTGCTGCATCCGTTTTTTAGCCAAAATCAATTGAGACTTAGAAGTGTTGATGCTAATTCCAAGCTGTTCAGCAATTTCTCGATGTTTATAGCCTTCAATTACATAAAGGTTAAAAACCGTTCGGTAGCCTATCGGTAATTGATCCAAAAGCTTTAAAATATCTTGTACTTTCAATTCTTCTAACACCGATGTTTCGCGCTCTACAATATCTATATTTTCTAGATCAATAGACTCTTTCAATGGATGATTTTTTCGCAAAAACATCAAAGATTCATTGACCATAATGCGACGCATCCAACCTTCAAAACTACCTTTTCCACCATATTGATGAATTTTCGTCAACACCTTATAAAAACCTTCCATCAATACATCTTCCGCGTCTTCAACAGATTTCACATAGCGGCGACACACCCCAAACATCTTGGGTGCAAAACGATGATAAATCCACTTTTGCGCTTTTGGATCCCCTCTTTCACAAGCTTTTATAATCTGTTGTTCCGTCAATTGAGCAGTTTGTTGATGAGCGGGTTAGTACTATTTTGTCACTTCATAATTAAAGATGCAAAAAAATAGAGATGTGGTGTCTTTTGTACAATTATTTTTCGAGCTTTGATACAAATTGCTGCAACTCATGATACAACTCGTACATCGGTAAGCCCATGACATTTGTAAAAGAGCCTTCTATCTTTTGGACTTTACAATGCCCTAGCCATTCTTGAACACCATAAGAACCCGCTTTGTCATAAGGCTTGCAAGTATGAATGTAATAGTCTATTTCTTGTTCGTTCAATTCAGCAAAATACACTTTGGTCGTTACAGAAAAGGTACGAGTAGCGGTTTTTGTGCAGAGACAAACGCCCGTAATGACTTGGTGCATTTGCCCAGATAATTCTTTTAAAATACGTTTAGCATCTTCGTAATCACTAGGCTTTTCATAAGCCTTGCCAGCGAACACAACAACGCTATCTGCTGTCAATACGATTTCGTCCTTTTCAATCCAATTTCTAGCCGCATTTGCTTTTTTCTCTGCTAAAAAAACAGCGATCTTTTCTACTGCTAGAGCAGCGGGATAATCTTCTTCTATATTGGTGGAGCGCGCCTTGAAATTAAAGCCTGCTTCCTGCATAAGCTGCTTACGGCGTGGTGATTGAGAAGCAAGCAGAATGGGCTGTTTTAGTATTTTCATTTAAGCTTGAAAATTATGTCCCCTTAGTTTTTATCAAAAGTCGTCTTAGGAATGAAAAAACAATAACTTCCGATTCTTGGAACTGATCTTTTGCTCTCAGATTTTACCAAAAAGCCTCACCGTCCGCCTTAGGCGGATGCTTACGTTTTTTGATAAAATCTGAAAACAAAATCTCTAGCTCTAGAACC
>JBCCRX010000536.1:0-3745 GCA_039201015.1 Bacteroidota bacterium
TATAACAGGACTATTTTCCGCCTCATTTCACTTTGAAAAGCCTTAGAGAACGTAGGCTATCTGCGGTTTTCAGAGCCAAATTATACGAAAAATATCCTCTGTTCTAATTTCAATAATAATTATGTCCAAGTACTTAAGTAGGTTTACCTAATTATTTAGGCAATAAACTTGTGTAAAGTGTTCATTATAAACAATTTAAACACACGTGTCCGCCTTAGGCGCGATAAACAGCTTAAACAAATAGGTAGAAGTACTTAATACATTCCCAGTGCATTCAACGTTCTTAGCGGTTCAATAGAAAATGACAAAAAAAACAAAAAAAGCAGGCAAGACTACGCCTTTGATGAAGCAATATTTCGATTTGAAAGCGAAATATCCCAAAGCGATTTTATTATTTCGAGTAGGTGATTTCTACGAAACTTTTGGAGAAGATGCCATTACTGCCTCTCAGGTTTTGGGCATTATCTTGACGGCGAGAAACAATGGAGGGAGTAAAATTGAACTGGCAGGCTTTCCCCATCATTCGATGGACTTATACCTACCGAGATTGGTGCGAGCAGGCTATCGTGTGGCAATTTGTGAACAACTAGAAAAGCCAAGTAAAGCAAAAAAGTTAGTAAAACGTGGTGTGACGGAAGTGGTAACGCCAGGCATCGCAGTGGATGATAAACTACTTGACCATAGAAGCAACAATTATTTAGCTGCCCTTAGCTTTGGAAAAAAGGGACAAATGGGGGTTGCTTTTTTGGATGTCTCTACGGGTGAATTTTTAGTCAGCGAAGGTGATAAAGCCTACGTTGATAAGTTAATACAAAGCTTGAATCCCTCTGAAATTCTTTTTTCTAAAGACCAAGACCAAGCCTTTAAAGATCAATTTGGGGAGAAATTCTACATCTTTCTCTTGGATGAGTGGATATTCACAAGTGACTATACACGAGATAAATTGCTTTCACACTTTGAAGTTAAATCGTTGAAAGGTTTTGGGGTGGAAGCTATGGAATTGGCACAGATTTCTGCGGGTGCTGTTCTGCATTATTTAGAAACCACTGAAAATAAAAACCTCAAACACATCGCTTCGATCAGTCGCATTCAGCCCAATCGCTATGTTTGGTTGGATCGCTTTACGATTCGCAACTTAGAACTCTTACACAGCCCACACGAAACGGGTGTTCCACTTATCAAAATCTTAGACAAAACGGTTTCGCCGATGGGCGCACGCCTTTTGAAAAAATGGGTTGTATTGCCCTTAAAATCACAAAAAGAAATTGAAAGTCGGTTGGACATTGTGGATTTCTTCTTGCACGAGATCGAATTATCGCAAGAATTGGAAGTTTATTTCCGACAAATGGGCGATCTGGAACGCTTGATTTCTAAAGTGCCCTTAGGAAAAATCAATCCTAGAGAAGTGGTACAATTACAGCGCGCACTGGAAGCTATGATTCCAGTGCAGGAAAAACTGAAAATCAGTGAAAATGATTACCTGATCAAGATGGCGGATGGTTTGAATCCTTGCCCTTCTTTGCGCCGCCAAATTAAGCAGCAAATCGTTGCAGAGCCCCCTGTCAATTTAGCCAAAGGAGGCGTCATAGCAGATGGGTTTAATGATGAATTGGATGAACTTCGAAGGCTCGTCAAGAATAGCAAACAACTCTTGCTTGATATTCAATTGAAAGAAGCTACAAGAACGGGTATTGAGAATCTCAAAATTGGCTTCAATAATGTTTTTGGTTACTATTTGGAAGTGACTAATAAATACAAAAATAAGGGTATGGTACCGCCCGAGTGGACCCGTAAACAAACCCTCACTGGTTCAGAGCGCTACATCACAGAGGAGCTTAAAGTACTGGAAAGTAAGATTTTAGGAGCAGAGGAAAAGATATTGGTATTGGAGACCAAACTGTACGAACAACTCATTTTCAGCATTTCTGATTTTATTCAGCCCGTCCAACACAATGCTAGTCTGATTGCTCGCCTAGACTGTCTTTTGTCCTTTTCTAAAGTTGCTCAACGCTACAGCTATTGTCGTCCGAAGCTCAATGATACTTATGCCATTAATATCAAAGCAGGTCGTCATCCCGTCATAGAACAGCAGATGCGAGTAGGGGAAAATTATGTCCCCAACGATGTATATTTGGATCGAGAAGAGCAGCAGATTTTGATGATTACAGGACCGAATATGGCAGGAAAATCTGCGCTTTTGCGACAGACTGCCTTGATTAGTTTGATGGCACAAATGGGAAGTTTTGTCCCCGCAGAAAGTGCGGAATTGGGTTGGATAGATAAAGTGTTTACTAGAGTGGGAGCTTCCGATAATATTTCCTCTGGTGAATCTACTTTCATGGTGGAGATGAACGAGACGGCGAGCATTATGAACAATATTTCTGACCGCAGCTTGATTTTATTGGATGAGATTGGGCGCGGTACTAGTACGTATGATGGTATCTCTATCGCTTGGTCGATTGCAGAATTTCTACATCACCAAGGCGCTGCCAAAACGCTTTTTGCGACGCATTACCACGAACTCAACGAACTCGCTAATAAATTTATGCGCATCAAAAACTACCATATTTCTACTAAAGAAATTGGGCAAAAAGTGATTTTTCTGCGCAAGTTAGTAGCAGGTGGCAGTCATCATAGCTTTGGTATTCATGTTGCGAAAATGGCAGGCATGCCGCGCAGTATCGTTGATCGTGCATCGCATATTCTCTCCCAATTGGAACAGAAGTCCATCCATACAGAAGTCGAAACGGAAGAGGGCATTCAAACGCCCAAAGTTGCTACTGCTCAGCTTGCTCCTCCCGTTCAGTTGAGTATTTTTGAGCAACACGATCCAAAAATGCAAGCATTAAAAGCTGCTTTAGAAGATGTTAATATCAATTCAATGACGCCTATTGAATGTATGATGAAACTGAATGAATTGAAGAAGATGATGTAAAGGAACGACGCACAAATAACCTGAGATTCTTGACTTCATCTTTACGCCTTAGGCGAACAGGTTTTGCGCTACTTTTCGTTAGAAAAAATCTTATGTCCGCCTAAGGCGGATTGCGATTTTTCTGCCTCCATTAGCACAAAAATATCTTGTCAAGAACCTCAGTTTATTCATCCCTCGTTCCTAATATAGATAAGCGAGCAATTTGTTTCCTTATCAGGGGACATTTCTGAAATCTAAGTAGCCAAATGTCCACCAATAAGTTTATTTCAACATTGGGCTCATAAGGTGTTGGTTATTAGGAAGATAAAATCCGAACAGGCTGTAACTCCAAGATTGTAAAATTGCTGATTGTAAGGTTTTGCGGTGAAAGAAAAAAGTCTCCAAAAATCAGCAAACTCAGTGGTTTTCCGCGCCTTCAGCGCGAAAATTCTTTTGGAGGGAGAGAGGAATCGGCGGTAAAACCGTCGATTCATCTTTCCCTCCTGAAGTTCCCTTCGCTGTGTCAGTAGCGAAGTAGATGGAATTTCAACACTCAATGAGACGCTATTGCAGCATTTACCAATCACCGCATTCCGTTATAATCAGTAAAATTGGAAAAAAGAAATGTCATTTGGCTCTAAATGATTTCATTTGGTCGAGTATCTCTAGAAAGATATCGCCAACTATTAGATTTCGTTTGTTTTCGTTTAGAAGGACGTCAGCCTCACGCCTAAGGCGGACACGGTGAGGCGGACAGGTCGAGTCCTTCCAAACGAATCAAGGTTTTTTAAAGGGAGAAGCGGCGAATTTCGCCGCTTCTCCCTTTAAAAA
>JBCCRX010000537.1:0-3743 GCA_039201015.1 Bacteroidota bacterium
CAAAATGTTGAATTTAAAAATAATCTAGCGATCTCGTATTCCAAACTGGGTTCAACGCACACGTCCTTGGGCAATCTGGACAAAGCCTTGACTTTTTTTGAACAAGATGCTCAATTAACAAAAGAACTCTATGCCAGCTATCCGCAAAATGTGGGCTTTAAAAACGGACTGGCGATCTCGTATTCCAAACTGGGAGAAACGCACACCTCCTTGGGCAATCTGGACAAAGCCTTGACTTTCTTTGAAGATGAAACTGAATTATTTGAAGCCCTCTATGCGAGCTATCCGCAAAATGTGGGTTTTAAAAACGGACTGGCATTGTCTTATCAATGGATAGGCTGGTTTTATGAATCAAAACTCAATCAACTAGACAAAGCAAAATCATATTATCAGCTTTCCAAAAACCTTCTAGTAGAATTAGTAGAAGCCTTTCCTGCTTATGTGAAGTTCAAAGAAAACTTGGATTGGGTGAATGCTAAGTTGTAGTTTGCTTTTTTGTCAGCATCAGGATTTACGGAATGGGAGGATCATGCAGGAGGCAGACAAGTTCACAGGATTTTGCTACAAAGCTGTTCCGCCGTCGTTTCCTACGACGGTGTAACTTTAAAATGGAAGAATGTTCAGGATTTTGCTACAAAGCGTAGTTCGTAATTCTGAAAATTCTATAATCCTGAAAATCCTGATTCCGACAGTATGCTACGCTCGTCCGTTTGGCTCTTGAATTTGCCTTTTATTAGTCAGCATCAGAATTTACAGAATGGGAGAATGTTCAGCATTTTGCTACAAAGCATAGTTTGTAATTCTGAAAATTCTATAATCCTGAAAATCCTGATTCCGACAGTATGCTACGCTCGTCCATTTCGCGCCTAAATCTACCGTTCAAGCCACATCAGCTAGCTTATTCTACTTCCATTCTTGCCTTTCTGGCAAAAAGCTTTCCGCCACACTTCCTACAAAACAGAACAACAGAAAGTTTTAAAAAATAAATAATTGTTTTAAAATGTGAATTTTTGTTTTAAATTAGCGAAAATTTTATGTATTTGAGTAGAGAAAAAGCGCAAAAAGGAATAAAAAGTGGAGAAAAGTGGTAATATGTGTCTAAATAGTATATATTTGGATCACTTTTCTATTTAGGTGGAAAGAATGCCTAATTGGCGACCGAGCTTAATTTAACCATATTTCCAAAACTATACAAATAAAAGTCCACTACAATATAAAATGTTTCAACTACTCGGAGAATATGAATGCAAAATAGACGCCAAAGGGCGCATGCGACTGCCGAGTGGATTGATTGCCCAATTGGGGGAGCAAGAGAAGTACGAATTTGTGATGAACCGAGGCATGGAAAGCTGCTTAATGCTCTATCCCTCGGAAGTTTGGTCTGAAATCACCAAAGACATCAACAACCTCAACAAATACAACAAAAAAAATCGGGCTTTTGTCCGCCATTTTTATCGCGGCGCACACAAAGTTACCATGGACAGCGCCGACCGAATTTTATTGAGCAAACGACTCCTCGAATATGCAGAAATAGAAAAGGAAGCGGTTTTGTTTGCCTACGATGATCGCGTAGAAATTTGGGCGAAAGACAAATACCACGACTTCTTGGATGAAGATCCAGAGCAGTTCGCAGATTTAGCGGAAGAAGTGTTGGGGACCGTGAATAGAGGCAATGAAATTAAGTTCCTTGAAAATTAGTGACTGGTGATTTGGGAAGCTGGTCATTCGGTGATCTGAACAGTGACAAAATCGAATCACCGCATCACCAAATCATCAAATAAACAGTTTAATGTATCATCTTCCCGTACTCGCAAAAGAAAGCATTGCGGCTTTGAACGTGCAGCCGAACAGCATCGTCGTGGATGCCACTTTCGGAGGCGGCGGACATAGCAAACTGATTTTGGAGCAGCTAGGAGAAGGTGGAAAATTATTGGCTTTCGACCAAGACCAAGATGCCCAAGCAAACGCGCTGGCAGACGAAAGATTCATCTTCGTACAAGGCAATTTTGAATACCTTGAACGTTTTTTGAAACTCTACGGCATTCGTTCGGTGGATGCGATACTGGCAGATTTGGGCGTTTCTTCGCACCAATTCGACGAAGGCGAACGCGGCTTTTCCTATCGCTTCGATGCGGACTTGGATATGCGCATGAACCAGTCGGGTGAGCGGACGGCGGCAGAAGTGTTGAACCACTATCCACAAGAGGATTTGCAAAGCATTTTCAGTCGCTACGGAGAAGTCCGAAATGCCAAAACACTATCGCAAGCCATCGTGGTGGCAAGAGATCAGCAGCCCTTTCAGCGGATCAGCGATTTGATGCACACTGTAGAACCGATCATCAAAGGACAACGCTTGCGCTATCTATCGCAAGTGTTTCAAGCCTTGCGCATCGAAGTGAACGATGAAATGGGCGTTTTGCAACGCTTTTTAGAAAACACCCTGAAAGTCCTAAAACCCAAAGGGCGATTGGTCATCATTTCCTACCATTCTTTAGAAGATCGAATGGTCAAAAATTTTTTGAAAACGGGCAATGTAGCGGGCGACGTACAGCGCGATTTCTACGGCGATATTTACCGACCTTTTAAAGTGATAACGAAAAAAGCGGTACTGCCCAGTGAAGCAGAAATCAAAGAAAACCCAAGAGCCAGAAGCGCGAAATTGAGAGTAGGGAAACGGCTGGAGGTTTCGGGAGCGACGTATGATTGGAAGTAGCGTTCATTGACCCCCTAGCCCCTAAAAGGGAAATATTATCGTTAAACGGAAAGCATTTATTTGAATAACATACGTATTTCTCCCCTTTAGGGGTTGGGGGAAACAAATACGCCATAAACAAATCACCAATAAAATGGCAAGCTGGAGAGAATTAACGGCGGTCAGCACTTTGAGTGCCAATTGGATACTAAGGAACATAGGTTTTGTCCTTTTCTTGGGCTTCATCGCATTGACTTACATCGCTAATTCTAGGTATGCACAAGCCACGATTCGAGAGATCGAAAGTTTGCAAAAAGAAATAAAAGACCAGCGGCGTGTTTACAATGCCTTGAATGCAGAAGTGATGAACAGCAGCAAAAAAGGCGAAATTGCAAAAATCGTCGCGCCTTTAAACATCAAACCGAGTAGTGTTGCACCCCAAAAGATTGTGGTCGAAGATATTGAGACTTACGGGAAGGAGTAGGAGTGAGCGATTGGCTGAATAAGTAGCCTGCTCTATTTAAACCACTAAGGGTATGGTAAGAATTAATTAATTTATCAGTCTTTAATTAATCTGTTCTAAGTTTATTTGGGCAGTAAAATCGCATAGAATGTTCATCGTAAACAATTTAAACAAATCAACAGCTTAAACACAGTAATTTCTTACTTAGGATTAGTCGTGTACGAAGTTTTAAAAAAAAAAAAATCTGAACAAAGCTCCTGAAATCGCTCAACAAGTATGTCTAACAAATTTGTGTTTCCGTCCGAAGAAAAAAACTTAAGCATACTTGTTGAACGATTTTTAAGCGCTATTCAGCATTGCTTTGAACTAAATGTTAAAAATTTCAAGACTTCGTACACGCCTAACTTAGGATTTAGAAATGTCATTTTTTGCTCTACACTATGGAACGAGGGATGAATAAACTGAGGTTCTTGACAAGATATTTTTGTGCTAATGGAGGCAGAAAAATCGCAATCCGCCTTAGGCGGACATAAGACTTTTTCTAACGAAAAGTAGCGCAAAACCTGTTCGCCTAAGGCGTAAAGATGA
>JBCCRX010000538.1:0-3730 GCA_039201015.1 Bacteroidota bacterium
GGGTCTAGCTCAACAAAAGTGAAAAATCTTTCATAGAAACTTACAACCAACCTACTGCCTATACCTTGTTTACAAGATTATCCCTATCCAAAGGGGAGAAATTGCCCACGAAAACAAAATACAATTGAATCAAAAATAATTTTGAAAAACCCAGTTTTCATTTTCCTCTTTACTGGCTTCTCTATAAAACTTCTCTATTGCCAAATAGTGAGAGTAGTAATATTCCATGTCATATATGTATCGAATGTGATAAGGTAGTGCGTAAAAATATTTATTAATTTCTCTTCTACCAATGTATTTATCTTCAAATCTTGACCCTATTTCAGAAAGAGTCGCTTTGATCTTTTTGACTTGATCTTCCCAATTCTTTCCATTCGGTTCGGTATAATCTGATAGGTGCTTATCTAATTGTTGTTCTTCTTTTATACTTGACCACTCGTAGTCTAAAATGAGTTTCAAGAACCTACGCCTATCGCTAAAGTTTTGTTCGACTAGAAAGTTATAAACCCAATACTTTTCTTTTGCAGATATGTAATAATACCCTTCTTCTCCTAAGAAAACTTTTCCTTGTACAGTTTTTAAACCTTCAGGATGTTTCTGGGAATCACCGTAATGACCTCCTCTAAATAAATCATCCAATTTGTTGTGACTTTTATCAAGGTAAACTGTAATTAGATTATAATCTTGAGGAATGTAACCCCATATATCATATCTATCATCCTGTTCATCAGCAGTTTGAAATATTTTCTCTGCTTGCTGAAAGTGTTCTGCCTTTAGCAAGTATAAGCTTCTTGTTATTCCCATGATTAACTTTAAATGAATCGAAAAATGGTATAGGTTGTAAGAAATGGTTAAAAATTACTTTTGAAAAATTTCAAGCCAGCTTCCTAGACTCCACAAAACTCTTAACCGTAAGACGATGGACACCTAGAATACGCCCAATACCACTATAAGAAATTTTCTTTTCCAATAATTCCTTGATGACGTCCTCTTTGCCTGTGAGCTTGGTTTGCTTGGACAGACTGCCTTTTGGTCTACCCAATTTCACACCCTCACTTTTCTTTCTCGCTAGGGCTTCTTTGGTTCTTTGAGAGATCAACTGCCGTTCAATCTCTGCGGAGAGTGAAAAGGCAAAAGCCAATACTTTAGAGTTGATGTTGTTGCCTAGTTCGTAGTTTTCTTTGATGGTATGGACTTGAACATCCTTTTCCATGCAGCGATGTAAGATGCTCATGACCTCCATCAAATTACGCCCTAACCTGGACAACTCTGATACTACCAAAACATCTTCTACCTGTAAGTTATCCAAAGTCTTTCCAAGTAATCGCTCTGATAGCTTCCGCTTAGTGCTGACCGTTTCCTCTATCCACTTATCAATCTTGATATTTTTAGCATCTGCGTATTTGAGAATTTCAAATCTCTGATTGTCGACACTCTGTTGATCGGTACTGACACGGATATAGGCATAAATCATACTAGAAAAACGATAATGTTAGTTCAAATGCTATTTTAGAATTAATTTAGACAAAAACAGTAAAAAATAAAAGTGATTAAAACTATTCATTTTACGATCACTTCAAAGGGACATTTTTATTAGCAGTAAAATTATTGATTATGGCTAAAATGACCATTCTCGGTGAACAGGAAATTAAAACTTACGACTATCCACCCGATTTCAAGAATAAAGATAGAAAGCAATTTCTTACATTACCTACGGCACTCCAAAAACACTTATTTTCTTTTCGCACGGATACGAGTCAGGTGTGCTTCCATCTCACCTTTGGGTACTTTAAAGCCTGCGGTCGCTTCTTCTCTCCAACTCGCTTTAGAGAGAAGGATATTGAATTCGTTTGCAGACGAATGGGTATCTTCTCTTATGCCGTAGATAAAAATGCCTATGATGCAGCGACCTTTTACAGACATAAAAGATTAGTCTTGCAATATTTCAACTATCATCTTTTTGAAAGTCAAACACATGCTCCCTTGCTACAAACAGCAGTGAGCAAAATGATTCAATCGCAGTTTCGTCCTAAATTAATTTTCAATTTTATGTTGGATTGGCTTAGGCAAAAAAGAATTGAGTTACCGACTTATCATAGCTTACAAAACATTATACTGGAAGCAATCAAGGCTTATGATGATAGCCTACGGACACTGCTAGAAGATCACCTCAAGGAAGAACACAAAGCAGCATTAGATAAGTTGATGGAGCGGAAAGAATCGGCATCCTATCAGCCTTATCCCATTACAATTTTAAAATACTTCGACCCAACGGATAGCAACAAAAGTATTCAGGGCAATATCGAAAAATTACTATTGATACAAGAGGTTTACAAAGTCATCCATCCGTTAATTGATGCATTGCAACTCAATGGAGATGCCATTCGCTATTATGGTGAGTTGGTAATTCATTATCAAGTTCATCAATTGAGTCGTAGAGAACCTTATTCAAAATACCTTTATCTACTGGCTTTTGTTGCTTACCAATTGTATCAATTTGAAGATGCTCTAGTAGATACGCTCTTATTACAGTGCAAGCATATTTTCAATCAAATTCGTAAAACACACAAAGAACAAGAGCTAGGATTTTATGATCTGAATAAGCCAACGATCAATCATTTGATAGGCGATTATCAATCCAGTATTGAAAGAGATGAGGAAGTTATTTCGTTACTCTGGTCAGAACAATCGAAATTTACACCTATTCAGATTATTGACCGACTCCGTGAACTCTTTCCCAGAAATCAAGAGCAAGAATTGTCAGGGAACAAGCAGCTTGTTAAGCAGTGGAAGCAACAATACAATCACCAAGATAAGAATGCTTACTATAATATAGTCGCCTCCTATTCTTTGCGTTTGCAAAAGAAAGTAGCGGCTATTATCAAAGCACTTCAATTCAATAAAACGACCTCTGACAAACACCTCATGGAAGCGATCAAAGAATTTAAGGATAAAGATGGGGCAGTTACCAAAACAGTTGCTCTTGAGTTCCTATCTGAAAAGGAGAAGGCTGCGGTTTTAGGAGCGGATGGTAAGAATTTCAAAATTTCCCTTTTTAAAGCTCTGTTCTTTGATGCTATCTGCCAATCTATCAAAGCAGGAACATTGAATTTAAGCCATTCTTACCGATACAAGGCTTTTGATGAATACTTGATTAACAAGATGCTTTGGAAAGAAGATAAAGACTTGCTGTTGGCAAGGGCGGAATGTTCTTATTTGAAGTCTTATGAAGAAGTAATAAGTCCACTAAAGCAAGAAACAGAGCAAGCTTACGAGAGTACCAATCAAAGTATTCTGCTTGGTGAAAATACACTAATGCGTTTTAGAGGAGACGGAAAATTTAGCATTACAACGCCCAAAGTGGAGCAAGCAGAAGCCGAAAAATTGGTTGATTTTTTCCCAAATGCTCAAATCATTCCACTTTCGCAAGTGCTTGCCACAGTTCAGCATCTAACAAATTATCTCAATCAATTGGTACATCTTCAAAACAAGTACCAAAAAGCTCGTCCTCGTCATGCCTTATTCTATGCAGGTATTATGGCTTATGGTTGCAATGTTGGTATTCCAACTATGACCAAAGTAACTACTCCCATGTCAGAGACTGAATTAGAAAATACGTGTAGTGCTTATTTCAGCCTTGCTAATGTCAATAAAGCCAATGATAGCATCTTGAAATTTACCAATCAATTGGAGTTGCCTCAAATCTACAAGAGGTATAAAGACCAGTTAC
>JBCCRX010000539.1:0-3723 GCA_039201015.1 Bacteroidota bacterium
TATAGCTTGATTTCACAAATTTAATTATATCAAAGATACATAAAACACGTCAAAACAGAGTTAACTTATTGATTATCAGATATTTAATTTTTTGTAAAAATCGTGCTTCAAAAATTAAAACATACTCTAAGGCGGACACGTCTGTTTGAATTGTTTAACGGCAACAAATTGGTATATAGTGAATTAAACGAATAAACAAAAAAATGTACTTTTTATTCCAAATAGAATATAGGTCTCCAGCTTTGTGTTCTTCTTGACCGCCTTAGGCTGTTGTTCTTTTTGTGGTTCAAATTATCATGATGCACAAATTTATAAGCTAGTTCATTGGAAAGTCATAAAGTAAACCATTTTAATGCTTTGATAACTATATTCAGGTACTTTTTTATTACACAAAGATGTATTTTTTTAAGTAAGCTGCTTCTTTTTGGATGAAATACTTTGCCCAAAAAGATGTCTGATGATATAGATTGCTTGATATTAATCACTAAAAATCAACAAAATGTAGCATTCTATCCTTTATAGAAGTGGACAAATCGAAAACCTAGTCGCTGAGTAGAAAAAAAATCCTACTTTCGCGGCTCAATTTGAGTACATGGATGTATTACTGTACGTGGGAATCTTGGTGATAAGCTTGTCGGCCTTATTGAAGGCGTCAAGCTGGTTCGTAGATTCTGCTGAGAAAATTGGCTTGTCTTTTGGCATTTCTCCTTTCATCATAGGCGTCACGATCATTGCGTTTGGTACGTCCCTTCCTGAGTTGGCTTCCTCTATTGCTGCAATGTACGAAGACGAATCTTCTATTGTCATCGGAAATGTCTTAGGCTCGAATATCACAAATATTACTTTGATACTAGGTGTAGTCGCAGTCGTGGGTGGTACGATTCATTTCACCAAAGATGTAATGAACATTGATATGCCCTTACTGCTCACTTCGGCTGGACTTTTGTGTTTTGTGGTCTATGATAAAAATGTATCCATTTTTGATGCTGCCTTGCTACTAGTAGCCTTGGTTATTTTTTTGGCTTATTCCTTCAAGAGTGATGATGAAGAGAAACTAGAAAGTACTGAAAAAGCAAGTATAAAAAGTTATTTGCTCTTGTTGGTGGCGGGCGTAGGTGTTTACTTTGGAGCAGAATACACTATTCTTGCAGTTACTAGCCTATCAAAAATTGCGGGTGTTGATCCCGAAATTATTGCGCTAAGCGTTGTCGCTTTAGGCACTTCTCTTCCAGAACTGATCGTGAGTGTAACGGCAGCCAGAAAAGGACGCACTGAAATCGCTGTAGGAAACGTTTTGGGTTCTAATATTTTCAATACTTATGCCGTCATGGGCATCCCTGCATTTTTTGGAGAGCTAGAAATCACAGACAATGCTTTGGGTTTCAGCCTACCCTTTATGACGGTGATTACGGTCATTTTTGCCTTTATGTGCCTATCAAAGAAAATATCCAGGTGGGAAGGAATGATGCTTCTACTGTTGTATGTCTTTTTCATTGGGCAATTGATGAAAGACGTAATTGTACAATCTCCTTAATTTACTGTCCATTCTCCATTTGGAAGTATTTGCAGTCTTGATATATGCAGCAGAAATTAAAACGATTGGATCAGAGCAAAACGGGCTTTCCTTGGACCAAGGAGAGTGACAACAAGTTGTACACCCGAGCCAGCTACCCAAAGCTTTCTATTGTAGTGCCAAGCTACCAGCAGGGACGCTTTATTGAAGAAACCTTGCGTTCTATTTTACTGCAAAATTATCCCAATCTGGAACTTATAGTCGTGGACGGCGGCAGCACGGATGAAACATTGTCTATTCTGACGGCTTATGATGAATTTATTGACTTTTGGGTAAGCGAAAAAGATAAAGGACAATCCGATGCTATCAATAAGGGCTTAGAAAAAGCAACGGGTGATTGGATGGCGTTCATGAACTCTGACGATGGCTATTTAAAAGATACTTTTGCTCAAGTCTTTAACGCCATATCCTCTGATACAGACTTCATTTACGGTAATCAAGGACAGGTTGGTAAAACCATGCAAAATGCTCAATTGCGAGTTTCCAAAAATATTTATCCTCTGAGTGCTTCTAAGCTATTGCGTTTCTTCAAAAGTGTGGATAACATCATTCCTTCCCAATCCGTTTTTTTTTCTAGGCAACTATTTGAGCAAGTCGGTTATTTTGATAGAGACTTGCATTACGGCATGGATTTTGATTGGTATGTTCGAGTGGCTTTATTGCAGCCCAAGACGCACTTTACAGACTTTCCAACTTATTTTTATCGCTTAGATGAACATGCCAAAACTGCTAAATATCATTGGAAGGGCTTTCACGAAGTTGTAGCGATTGCTCGAAAGTACGCGCCTCATTTATCAAGCACCGACCAAAAGAAACTAGAACGCGAAATTGCCTATGACAAAGTGCTGCGAGAAGTTTTTTCAGATGGTAAAACCACCAATTTTCAAACTTTTAAAGATTGGTTCATGGCAAGCCCGAGCGAAGCCCTTAAAGATCGAAGGTATTGGGGGATGCTGCGGCGTAAATTATTTTAATCCAATTCTATGTTACAGCTTTGCACTACACAACTCTGAGTGTTCATGAACCATGCTCAAGCAAAAACTATTGGCATCTATCAAGGCTTTAAAACTATGACAATAAAAGTTTTTCGCGCTTATTGGTATCCACATAAAGTATGGATTTCTTGTTTTTTCTTCTACGCAGTACTGTTTGCCTGTAGTGACCCCTCCCAAAAAATCGTACAGGAGAATGATCCTATTTTTCATACGACTGCTCCTGCTAGATTGTACTTTCAAAATACACGCAGCCATCATTATCAATTGATTACTCAAAAAGCGAGCAAAATAGATCGATACTATCTAAAAGCAGTATCAAGAGATCAGCTATTTTATCCTGTTATTGACAATAATTGGCTAGCGGAAGAAGCCTATATTTTACTCGAATCTAAAGACTCCATTCAGCAAAATGTAGCAATACAAATTGATAATATAAAATTGATTTCTTTAGACTTTGAAGATCGAAAATCACAATACGAGGCGATTATTGCGATTGCAAGAGCGGTAGATGCGGAACAAAACTGTTGTTTTATCGGTGAAGCAGGAAAATGTTTGAACATATTCAATAGTGAGCAAGCAAAAACTCAATTCAAAATCGTCGTACGCGATTATCTAAAATTGGTAGAGCGGTTCTAGACCATACATCTTCGTAGATGTCTAATTTATCTGCAACTCTGCCTCCAAAATTTGTATGAAAGTAACCATAAAATGATGTGCCCTGCCATTCAACAGTTGAACATACTCTATTTGGGATAAAAAGTGCTTTCGTTGGCTGTTTATTTATTTATTCTTGATTGTAAGGTTTTGCGGTGAAAGAAAAAGGTCTCTAAAAATTAGCAAGTTGAGGCGTTAAGTTCTCTTCGCTGTGTCAGCAGCAAAGTATATGGAATTTCAACACTTATGAAACGCTATTGCAGCATTTACTAAGCACCGCATTCCGTTATAATTAGGTTTATTTGTTTAATGATCTAAAAATCAATTTATTGCAACTAAACAAATAAACAATTTAAACACACGTGTCCGCCTTAGAGTATGTTTTAATTTTTGAAGCACGATTTTTACAAAAAATTAAATATCTGATAATCAATAAGTTAACTCTGTTTTGACGTGTTTTATGTATCTTTGATATAATTAAATTTGTGAAATCAAGCTATA
>JBCCRX010000540.1:0-3722 GCA_039201015.1 Bacteroidota bacterium
ATGCAAAATTGATAGAGTAAGATATGTCATATTTTCATGTCTGAAAACCCCTGCTAGTCATTGACATTCAGATGTTTAGTAAAAGTAAATATGACATATCTAGTTTCTTAAAACAACGATTAAATTTGCACGACTACTTATAAGAAAACCCTACTTTCAAAGGAGGCTTTAAATCATCAAATAAAAACAAAATTACTATGGCAGCTACCCTATCTATCGGGCATTTTGACAAAGGTGCTAATCCTAAAAATGTAGAGGAATTTTTCGCGCCCTATCACAATAGAGGTGGATTTTTAGCACAAGTTTTTGCAAGAAACAGAAATAAATTTCGAGACGACGACCGCAATCGTTGGAGCGCTTTAAAAGAAGTGCGTGGCAACAACATTACGGGCGAAGAAGTGAAGCATTTACAAACCTTCCTCTTTGATGCGGGTTTCATGCCAAGAAGCAACAAAGACGGCATTTTTGGTTATGTGACCCAAGCAGCGGTTCGTCTGTTTCAAGAGTACATCCGCACCATTGAAAAAATAAAATGCAAACCCGATGGCATAGTCGGCAGACAGACTTGGGGACATATCAGTCGCTGGGAAAAAGAAGGCATTAAGGCAGATTGGGGAACAAGCGAAGAGTACGACAAATGGATGACCACCCTAAAAGCCACCAAGCAATACTATCAGAAAAATCCTTCTCCGATTATTGATATGATTGATAAATTTCCGAAGAAATCAGATACTCGAAAACTGGATGATTGGGAATTTAAAGAAGAGGACATTCATTTGGTCGGCATCCGAATTGGAGAAGATGAAAAAGCAGACAATCGCAAAGCCAATGACCTATTCTTCTTGCTTATCAAAGGCATGGTTTTCAAATTTTGGGGTTCTACTGACCCAAGTGCAAAAATGGCAGGCAGAGCGCACGAAGCCTTTTTGGTAGAAGGGCAACACAAATACAGCTTCGCTTGGCATTCTTTGAGCAACGACAACAAAACCTATCGCGCCCTTTGGCCCTACAGCAAACCCAAAGGAGGCGTTTTGGTCTATCGCGACTGGAACAAAGACAATGCTTTCGACGAAGGCGATATCAAGCTGCGCGAAAGCATTGGAAAAACGGCTATTGATACCGACTTGAACCATACCATACACATTCATTGGTCGGGTTTGGGCTTCTCCAATTGGTCGGCGGGTTGTCAAGTCATCAATGGCAACAAATACATCAACAACAAAGGTGAAACCATTGATTGCACGGAGTTTGCAGCTTCTACCTACCTGATGCGAAACGCAAAAGGACAGATTATTAGAGGCAGAAAAGGCACTACTAAAGGGGCGTACAATGTCCTCACCGATCTCATTCTTTGCTACGCACCCATGGGCAAAGATTATTTGCTTTACACGATGGGGCGCGATGAAACCATCAAAATCGGCGGGCAATTTGGTGCACGTTATTTGACGGATGCACTGAAAGAAATGCGATTGTAGTGGCTTGTATTTTTTGAAAAAGGTTTTTAAAGCTACCAACCTCTGATGTTTAGCACATCGGAGGTCACAGACACTCCTGCCTGTAACAAATGTTCTGGCTCGTCAGCATTTATAAATGCTCGCGAGCCATATGCGTTTTTTAGAGCATCCTTGGCGAGCAGGGCATGTCTTTCGTTCAGGGGAGTGTTGTGCCTGCTATTTGACCAAGATAATCAACGGTCATGCCATCTTCTAGGGTCGCGACTACCATGAATTACCGCTAGTATGAATACCTCGTCATCAATAACTCGGTAAATCACATTGTATTTGAAGCGTTTTATTACTGCTCGACGCTTTTCTGACTGTATTTTTTGAAATTGAAATGGATTAGCTTCTAGTTTTTCAATAATTTCTGTGAGTAGAGCTAGAAAATCAAAGCCTAGATTATTTCGTGTTGCATTAAGGTATTCGTAAGCTTCATCTATTTCTTCTTCTGCTTCAGGTTGTATAATTACGTCGTAATTCATGATTTAACGTATTTGGACAATACTTCTCTAGCTGGTTTCCCGATGGAAAGACCCTGTTCTAGTCTTCTTTCTCTCTCTTTTAATTCTACTTTCCAAGCATCTGACAAGTAGAAAACTTCTCCTTCCATTAAATCTACCATGAAATGCATCAACTCCGCACGTTCTTCTGAATTGAGCTCAATGATGTTTTGCTTTACTTCCGTCAAATTCATATTACATCAATTTTATAATTTTTACATCAAGATGAAAACAAAAAACCTTAAGTTTAGTTGCTTTCTCTCGTTGCAAACCCTCCAAATATAACTTCATGTGCTTGGGCAAATTGCGCTATTCTCGCAGACGAAATTAGTATGACGTTTCGGTTTTGGAGAACCTGACGAGCGTGTTGCACGAATAGGGACAAAGATTATTTGCTTTAGAGCATGATAGATGCTATTTAAGTTTCAATATTTACACTTTTCACTATATTTGTCCGAATCCTTTTGTTTGTCCATTCAAAACTAATAAAATTCAATTATCGCATTGGTCGCTCCAAATGACATATTGGGTCGTAGAAATGAAATCAAAGACTGCCTCGCTGCTGCGGATATGGCGAAAGCCGTGAAACGCTTGATGGATTTTGCGGATGACTTTCATCCTGAAAGCAAGAACATGGCGATTGGTTTGAGTTTTGAGTTCAATGACCTCAAGAAAGTGATGCTGATGGGCAGCATTTCTTTTTTGGAGCAACGACAGATAAAAAATAGCATCGTTTCCCGAATTTTGATAACGGTGGATGATATTGTAGATCAAAAGAAACTGGCTGCATGAACCAAGAATTGCAAAATAGAGCCAAAAGCATACAGCAGATGCTGACCGTCCATCCACTTAGCGGAGCGGATTTGCTGATGGACTTTGCGAGACAATACGCAGCCAATAAGGACTTGGAAAACAAAGTCATTCTGCTAAAATTAGACTATAATGAGCTTGTGGAAGCCAAAGAAACAGTTGTAGATGGAGAAACAGCAAACACAAAACAACAAAGAACAGCGGAAATAGAAACCGAATTAACTTCGATTATCAGTCAGTTGGCTGCGCTGGCGGATGAGGTCGTGCAAGACTACAATCCCGAAGCAGTGCAAGGTGTCTTGCAGCGCGAAAAAGAATTGGCGCAAGAGATTCAGCAGCAAGAGATTCCCGAAAAAGTTATTTTATCAATCAACAGTATCCGCAAAACCTACAAAAGCACCAATTTCCAACTCCAAACAGGCGATCTACAATTTCATTTAGGCGAAGTCATTGGCTTGGTTGGTGAAAATGCGACTGGTAAAACGACTTTATTCCGCATCCTAGCAGGGGATTTAAAACACGATAAAGGCGAACTCTCCTACCCACTTTTTCAGACCAGCAAACGACTGAACTGGCTAGCCCTCAAAGCCCAAATTGCTTATGTACCGCAAGCTCTTCCAAAATGGCACGGCACACTGCTTGAAAATTTAAAATACGAAGCCGCGATACATGGCATCAAAGGCGAAGACAATCGCAAAGCAGTCGAATACATCATACAGCGATTGGGCTTGGCGGAGCATATCGAAAAAAGCTGGCAGCAATTGTCGGGTGGCTATAAATTGCGTTTTGCATTAGCGAAAGCTTTGGTGTGGAAACCGCAACTGCTGATATTGGACGAACCACTCGCTAATTTGGACATTCGTACGCAAATCGTCGTGCTGAATGATCTACAAAACCTTGCCAAAAGCCTTCG
>JBCCRX010000541.1:0-3709 GCA_039201015.1 Bacteroidota bacterium
GATTTCATTTGGTCGAGTATCTTTAGAAAGATATCGCCAACTATTAAATTTCGTTTGTTTTCGTTTAGAAGGACGTCGAGTCCTTCCAAACGAATCAAGGTTTTTTAAAGGTAGAAGCGGCGAATTTCGCCGCTTCTACCTGTAAAAAACCTTGATCAAATCATATGGGCTCGACGCCCATATGATTTGAAAATAAACGTGAGCTTCCATAAATAATGCTGACCAAATGAAATCATTCAGAACCAAAACGAATTTATCCTTGAAAAAAAGCGATTTAAACATACTGAAAGCTTGCATAAAAGGAGATACAAAAGCACAAACGCAGCTTTATCGGAAACATAAAGCGATGCTGTTTGGGGTGTGTCTTCGCTATGCTAAAGATAGAATAGAGGCAGAGGATTTCATGCAGGAGGGTTTAATCGTTATTTTTCGCGATTTGAAGCAGTACCGACCAACGAGTGCTTTGGGGGCTTGGATGAGGCGCGTGATGATTAATGTGTGTTTGCAGCAATTGAGAAAAAGGCACAATGTATTTAAAGTAAGTAGTATGGAAGCAAAAGAGGTTCTGATGTTGCAAAGTGCAGAGGATATACTGGGAAATTTGAGAGCCAAAGAATTGATCCAAATGGTGCAGTCCTTGCCCGTGGGCTATCGTGCTGTTTTTAATTTGTATGTTATTGAAGGTTATAGTCATAAAGAAATTGCCGAACTATTGAATATTTCTATGAATACTTCAAAGTCGCAGCTCTCAAGAGCAAAAGCAAATTTGCGTAAACTGTTGGAAGCAGAATTGATAGGTTAATAGAGCAAAAAACAATGAAAGAACAGGACAAACTAGAAGAATATTTCCGATCAAATCTAGCTGATTACGAAGAGCAGCCTTCGGAAGATTTGTGGATGGAAGTATTGCCGATGCTCAGCGCAAAGTCCGCTGAGTCGAACAAGACATTCTTCTTTATTTTGTTGCTTTTATTGAGCCTTTTATTATCCACTGTAGTTGTTTGGAGCTTAAATGAAAACGATTTAAGTGGAAAAAATACTAAAAAGGACGTAGCTATAAGTCCACAAATGCCCAAAGATCAATTAAAAGACTCAAAAGAGCTAGAAAAAACGGAGACAGAAACCATCAATTCCATTACAAAAACAATTGATACTGCCAACTCGTATGTTAAAACAAAAACAGGAAGAACAAATAAAAAACTGGCTCTAGCTGAACTTCCAAAAAGGAAAAAAGAATTAGCCATACAATCAAATAAAATTGATTCGTGGAAGCCTGAGAATCCGAATAATTTCATAAGTACACCTCTATTACTATCAGATCATACACTTCAACAACTCGACACAAAAAGTCCTAGTATTCCCATCGAAAAACAAAAAAAACCAATTTCTATTTCAAAATACATCGGATTAAAAACATTGCCCAGACAACGTTACTTTTACGAGCAAACCTTCAAGGATGCGGCACCTGCCGAGCAAGCGATTAGACAATCTAGCGCAGGCTATAATTTTCATTTAGAACTAGAGGCAGGTTTGATATTAAACCATCAGTGGTATTTGGGTGTGCACTTGAGCCACAACAGCAATCGAGAAAGTCTGGAATTTGCCCTCAATGAATCTTTTACACAACAAGACATTTTCGTGCTGCTCGACGGCGGACCTAGAAGCATTCCTTTTGAGCAGACCGCGCTTTTTGAAACGCTCGAAGGTAATTTATTAGTTGCCGCAAAAACGCCCGAAATAGAAGCAGGAGAAAAAACATTTTACGTATCCAGTCAGCAAAATGTGAGGAGTCAACGCATTGGCTTGAATGCGGCTTATAAACTGGATGCGCACATGAGTAGCATTATGCCAAAGATTGGTTTGAGCGGCGTATTTACGAGCATTGAAGGAATAGAAAAACTCAGCGCAAGAGATGCTGAAAATGTATTTGCGGTAGAAGCGATTCGGACTTCCGAAATAGAACCCCTTCAACTCGTAAACATCGAAGGAATGTTGGGTTTTCAAGCAGAACTACCAATCAGCAAAAGCCGAAAATGGACGCTGGTGGCAGAGTCCAGCTATTGGTTTGATTTAACACCACTCTTCAAAAGTGAACAACAACAAATACTAAGAAGCAATTGGGCAAATGGGGTCGGTATTCGCTATCATTTGCCTTGATATACATTCAATTTTACAACAAAACATTCATCAATATGAAAAATGTAATGCTTGCATTATTGGCTACTTTGCTATGTCTAATGCTAACGACTTCAAACATTCACGCGCAATATTCTCCTGAATATACTACGTACAGAGACAGTAGCATTTATCTTCAAAATTTGGGGTCTTTTAATACGCGCTTTATAATGAACGGACAAAATAGACATACTGGATTTATGGGTAGAGACTTAAAGCTTTTCTTAGAAATAAGTCCCAATGCAGTAGTAGAATTTAAGAAATACAGAGTGGATAGCAACATTGGAAATGTATTGACATTCGTCGGTATGGGATTATTTGCAGTTTCTCTTTCCTTCCCGACTGAATCTGATGACATTATCAAAAATCCAACGCTTCTAAGCATTGGTGTACTTACGGGAACAGCAGGAGGTCTCTTCAAATGGGCAGCTTCCAATCATTTGCTGCGGTCGGTGGCTTTTTATAATCAAGAGTTGTTGCGGTAAGATTTATGACAATTTTTCCGTAAGTGTGGCTCGCGAGCATTTACAAATGCGAAGTGTCGTGCTGGCAAGTCTCTGACTGGTATTGTTATAAGCAGCTTTGTTACTCTAGTCAAAGACCAATTAACGTGACGTTGCACATTTGTAAATGCTAACGAGCAAGAACAGGTAGTGCGAGCTGGCGCGAATAGTTTTCATTTCATTCTGCTGAGTCGAAGTCAACTTTTCTGTAAATTTCTGAAAGTAAAATGGCTTGTCCAGCAATCAATATAGATTGGTCATTGGCATCATAATATTCGTTGAGCCAAATTTCTTTTTCTTCTTCTGTTATAGTCTTTCTAAAAACCTCAATGTATATTTCATTTTGAGCAATCAAAACGTATTCCTGCAAACTTGGAATCTTGCGATAGCCTTGCCATTTTTCTCCTCTATCTTTTTGCTCTGTTGAATCAGAAAGCACTTCTATAATCGTACAAGGATTGAGCGTAGCTTTCATTTTTGTTTTGTAATGAAAAAATTCAGGTTGCCCATTCACGAGAATCGCATCTGCATAATAGAACCGCTCTGTATCAGGAATATGAAGCATCCTGTTGCTGGGATAAATTCGGTAATCGGTCTCTTCCAGTAAATTCCACAATTTTCCTACTACGTTTGCCACAATTAATTCATGATTATCAGAAGCATACGCCATAACTGTAATTTTGCCATCGTAATATTCGTGCCTTTCTTCTGAAGCAAATTCTTGTTTCAAGTATTCTTCTATCCCAACTTTTTCTGCTACTAATACTGACATTTGATTGATGTATTGAACTCCTCAAAGATAGCAGATTCTTAGCAAAGAAACAATTCTATTGCATTTAGTAATTACTCAAACTTACATTATTAGGCTTAAGAACTTGTTTGGAGTAGGATTATAAAAGCCAGTTGTTCGTGAGGATAGTTGGCTTTCGTATTTTGTAAGAGCAATGAGCAAGCATATCGTATCCAATTTGCACTTGTCTGCCTCGGGCTGAAATTTGGACGATCCTTTTTTTGTATTTAGCGGTATAGAA
>JBCCRX010000542.1:0-3698 GCA_039201015.1 Bacteroidota bacterium
AAAATTAGAGATTTTTGATGCTTTTCACCCTTAAAATCCCTTAAGCAGAAAGTTTTTCTCATCAGAAAAGAAACTTTCTGCGAATTTTGGAAACGGAATCCATACTTAAATGTCGATCTAATTTTTTGAACGTTACTAAGTCGGAAGGCGACTTGGAGTCGCCTTCCGACTTATCTTACGGACACTTCAAAATAAAGCCCTTTCCGTGCACATTTTCGATGCTGACTGCTGCGTCTTTTGACAGGTACTTCCGCAAGTGAGAGATGAACACATCCATGCTTTTTCGACTAAATTCATCTTGGCTGCCCCAAAGTTGTTGTAAGGCTTTTTTCCTTGGCAGGAGTTGGTTGCTGTGTTGGCAAAGCAATTCTAATAAATCGGCTTCTCTGGCAGTGAGTTTGGTGACTTGCTCTTGAAAATGCAATTGGTGCAAGTTGGGATGGAAAATGTAAGTCCCAATTTGATACGTCGCCAATTTTGTAGCAGCCGCTTTAGTCGGGCGCAATAAGGCATGGATTTTAGCGACCAGCAGTTCTTCGTCGATGGGTTTGGTGACGTAATCATGAGCACCGAGTTTGTAACCTTTGAGCTGGTCAATTTTTAAGGATTTTGCACTCAAAAAGACAAAGGGCGTATCTGGATGTTGCTGTTGAAAAACAGCCGCAAACTCAAAGCCGTTCATATTGGGCAGCATGATGTCCAATATAGCCAAATCGAACACTTGCTTCTCTAAGGCTTTCAAACCTTCTTCGGCTGATTTAACCCAAGTCGTTTTGAAATCTTGCATATCCAAGTACTCCGAAAGGATGTAGCCAAAACTTGGATCATCTTCCAGCAATAATATTTTATTCATAGCGGTAGTTTGATGATGAACTCGCAGCCCTGCTTGTAATTTGGATTCAGTTGAATGCTACCCCTGTGCGCTTCCATTACGAATTTGACGTAGCTCAATCCAATGCCGAAGCCCTTTCCTTTGTACTGCTCGTTTTTTTGCCCTCTGAAAAATCGCTCAAAAATGTAGGGTTGAAATGCACTTGGAATACCACTACCATTGTCTTGCACTTTAATCACAAAAGTATCCCTCACTCGAATGGTCTGAATTTGAATGACTACGGGTGCAGTTCCATATTTCAGGCTATTTTCCACCAAATTGCAGAGGCTATTCGATAGATGATACTCGTCGATGTTCAATACACTTGTATCTGACTGCAAATCATAGATTATTTGTCCTTGTTTGGCTTCCAGCAAGGGTTTCAAGCGAGTTGAAATTGCTTGAATCAAGGAATGCACATCCGTTGGTACTTTTTCTAATTTGATTTCCTTCCGATCCAATAAAGACAGTTCTAGCAATTTATCAATCTGCAATTCCAAGGACTTGCTTTCTCGCTCAATCAAATCGTGATAGGTTCTTGCTTTCTCTGCTTTGGGGTGTTGTCGAAGCACACGCGAAGCCAATCGAATGGAACTCAAGGGCGTCTTAAATTCGTGGGTCATATTGTTGAAAAAGTCTTGTTTGAGTTCAGAAAGTTGTTGGTAATTGGAGAGCAGGCGTTGGAGGCGGTTGAATAAAAACAGCAGTACGAGCAGCAATATAATATTAATCAAAAACAAACCAATCATGGATCGAATGGCAGCAGAAAAAGCAGAAGGCTGGTGCAGCGACAACCAAAGCCTTGCTTTATCAGGATTGGGCAGATTTTCCACGGGCGCGTAGTATTTGAAGGTAGCGACTTGATCCAAGCGATCACTAAATTCCTCGTCGGTCTCTCCCGCTTTTCTTTTTCCCTCTTCTTTGGAAACCATACTAAAAGATATGATACAGGAAAGGCAGGATTTCACGGGCGAAGCCAAAAGTGCTGACTGGAACTGGTTTTGATTGCTATAAAAAGCCGCCGTATTTCCCTCTTCGTAGATAGCAAAAGGCGTATTTTTCTTGACGCGATTGCTATCCAAAAAATTTTGTACCACTTGCTCAATGGCTTGCAAATCAGCGTCGGATATTTCCAAATGATCGCCGTGAAATAATTTAAAATTGAGTCCACTGACCGCTATGGCTAGGTCGGGAATCAGTTGCTGCAACTGCAAGGTGGTTTCCTTTTGTTGTAAACTCGCCGCATTGTTGAGCCACAAAGATTGCAGGAGTACCAGTAGCAAGAATACCCCAAAAGCCAATAAATTCAGCCGATTGTAATAAGAATTGAGCCATTTCATGCACCAAAAATAGAGGGCTTTAAGCAATTCCTAAACTCGCTTAAGTTTTCCTTAAGCCTTTTAAACTCTTGTTCGTATCTCTTCGCTTTTGAACAGCCATATTGGAGGCACATTAGCCTTTACTTTGCCATTGTAAATCAGATTTTATTCACACTAACTGATGTTACTCAGAGGGGTACTAATTTTGTAGATTTCGTTAGTCGCATCAGCCTGTGGCAGACAAGTTCTCAAAAACCTTTTAAGGTGGGTTTTTGAGATGCTCCAAGGGGTGTTAGGGGTGAAAAGCAGTAAAAATCAATGATTTTTACTGCTTTTCACCCCTAGAACCCCTCTAGCAAAAAGTTTTTCACCTTTAAAAAAACTTTTTGCGGTTTTTGGATACGAAACCTTCGTACTTCTTCGAGCAGATGTAAAAAAATAAATCAAATTTTCATTTGATTGACATCAGACACTAATTTCTTTTAACAATGACAATTTGGATATTCAAAAGCACAGTAGTAGTAATCTTATTTTTAGCTAGCTTATCCGTGGTAAGCGGACAACAAACAGCGGATCAAAAGCAACCCATTGGAGATTCGGAGAAACAATTGATTCAAAACATCTTCGAAGAAATTGCTAGGACGGATCAATTGTATAGAAAAAAACTATCCGTGGGGACGCTCGATGAAAACATCCTTGCGCGCATTGATTCCGTCTATGAAGCCGATGGAATAGAAGCAGCCATGGCTTACGAAGCCAGCCTCAATCTATCCCTTCCCGAATCTATTAAGGACTCACTTTGGGGACTACAAGCGGCGATAGATTTGCAGAATCACCTTACTTTGAGGGGACTTTGGGATGTCTATGGCTATATTCCAAAAACAGTTGTCGAAGAAAAGCAGTACGTACAGCACCTACTCCTATTGCATCCACCTAAAGATTGGGATGTCAGGACGTATCAAAAAGAATACGCCGAACTGCTGCTAATAGAAGTGCGAGCGGGCAGAATGGAAGCCAAGCATTATGCGAGCTTCTACGATAATATGTCCGCCAAAATCCTTAGAGAACCACAGTTGTACGGCACCAACCAACAATTTGACCGAGCCAGCAATCGCATTTTGCCGCCGATCATTGAAGATTTAGCAAAAGCCAATGCCGCTAGAGCGGAAATCGGGCTACCTGAATTGAAGGAAGGGGAATATCGCTTGAATGCTGTCAAATCAAAAAAATAGCGTTATTTCATCCCCTAGTCCGCCTGATGCGGAGAAATATTTCGTCTCATACGGATTTCTCTCCGCCTCAGGCGGGGCGGGGGAAACTAGCAATAAAATCTAGGCGTGTACGAAGTCTTGAAATTTTTAACATTTAGCTCAAAGTAATGCTGAATAGCGCTTAAAAATCGTTCAACAAGTATGCTCAAGTTTTTTTCTTCGGACGGAAACACAAATTTTTCCTGATTTTTTGATGAAAAATCAGTAAAATTTGTGTTTCCGTCCACAGAGATTTAT
>JBCCRX010000543.1:0-3675 GCA_039201015.1 Bacteroidota bacterium
AAGCTTTCTAAGTTAGGCATTAAGAATCAAAGGCTACAAGCTGCTTGGGATGAAAGCTTTCTAGAGAAGGCTTTCGCTTTCTTTATTACTGTTAGTCAATGAAATACACATTATTATTTTGACTTTTCGTTCGCCCTATTTATTTATACTCGCACTTTTTTACCGACCATAATTGAACATAATAAAAATAAGCTAAACGCTAATGGCTAATGTCGAGCTATATACTTTATTTGGTGTAAAAAAGTACAAATTCGTTTTCTGCCTTTTCAAATGCTAAATATCATTTGCTATTCGTTAAAGGGCTTTCTTACAAGATTGGATTTTTTCTGCGAAAAAATCCAATTGCCCTTCATAAGAATTTCCTGTCAAAAATTTGTGCAATCAAATTTTTGATGGCTTAGATAAAGCATGAAAATTGGCTTACAACAAAGCCCTTCTATTCATTATGAATCTGTATTCGTTCAATCTATCATTAAATGAGAAAACACTACTTATTACTTTTATTATTCCTCCCAATCTTATCCTGCAAAGACATTGATTCCTTGGATGATCTTTCACCCAATCAAGAAAACATCATTACAACGGGTGCAGATGTGCAAAATACTTTAGCACAAGCTTATGCAGATTGGTGGAAAGCCATTCATGGACCTTATCCAAATTTGGCGCTATTGGTGGCGGGCGATGCTTATGGGCTTTCGAGAGGCGATTTTGCGACTATAGAAATAGGGATGCAGCCGCGCCCCTCTTTTGATAATCGTCTGAGTGCAAAGGAATCACTTCAGCAGGTGAATGAAGTGCCGTGGTACGGTACATTACGCGCTGTAGCTGCTGCCAATGACGTATTGAATGCACTGGACAGTGGTATCGGGATAGACAAAGGTGGTGCGCAAGACCAGAGCATCCGAGCAGCAGCGCATCTATTGAGGGGATTGAGTTGGGGCTATGTGTCATTGATATTCGACAAAGGCATCAAAATGACAGAGACAACAAATCTAGAAGAAGCACTTTCCTTTATCAATTATTCGGATATGAACGCATCTGCGCTTGGAGAACTAGAAACGGCGATCCTTTTAGCGGAAGGTATAGGAAGTGATTTTGTACACGAGTATTTCAATGGTGTTAGCTTAGACCAAACACAATTTATACAGCTCTCACACGCTTATGCGGCTCGTTTTCTGGCACAAGTCCCAAGAACAGTGGAAGAATCGAATAGCGTAAATTGGGAAGCGGTCTTTTTCCATGCGGAGCGTGGCATTGACTTTGATTTTGCACCTAAAACAGATGCAAAGGACTGGCAAAGTTATCACCAATACGTCTTTGCGGAGACGGGTAAAGGCCCGTTTTGGGCAAGAGTAGATCAGCGAATCGTTGCCCTCTTTGATCCTTCGCAACCTGCCCAATATCCAGAAGTAGAGGCGCAAGCAGCAAATCCTATTGATCCTAAAAAAGCACAATCCAATGATGCTCGACTAACAAGTGACTTTCAATTTGAAGAGCGCATTTTCTTCGATGTAAGCAAAGGCGAATGGCATTTTTCGCACTATCAGCATCGCCGAAATGAAAATGATGTCACTTTTGAAGGCGACGGATGGCGTTTTGGACAAATGCCCGTTTTCTTGAAAGCAGACAAGGACTTGTTGCAAGCAGAAGCCGCCCTAAGGATTGGTGCGCTTGAAGAAAGCTTGATAATCTTAAACAATGGTACTCGGCAGACACGCGGAAATCTCGCTGCTGTAAGTGCAAGCGAAATTGCAATCATTGAAGATGCTATTTTCTACGAACGCACTATCGAACTATTGGGAAGCGCACCGCTTGGACTTTGGCTAGACCGAAGAAGATTTGCTCCTAGAGAAGCACTAAACAATTCTACTGCTTTGGGTGGTTTACTACTCGGAACGCCCGCCCATTTGCCAGTTCCGAGTAGAGAATTGCAGATCAGAGACATGGAAATTTATAGCTTTGGAGGCGCAAATGATCCTTTTGGTATAGAAGGTGTTGTGCAGTAGAAACAGCATGAATAAAGAAATCCTTCGCCTCGCCATTCCGAATATCATTAGCAATATTTCTGTTCCGCTGCTCAGCACGGTGGATACTGCCTTGATGGGGCGTTTCTCTGAATTGCATATTGGTGCAGTAGGATTGGGGGCAATGATCTTCAATTTCGTTTATTGGAATTTTGGCTTCCTTCGCATGGGCACAACGGGCATCACCGCTCAAGCTTACGGTAGAGCAGACAAGGCAGAAATCATGCAAACTTTGGGGCGCGCTTTTTTAGTGGTCGGTGGCATTGCGAGCTTGATTTTATTGTTACAATATCCATTAGGGCAGCTTTCCTTTCGATTGATGAATGTGACCGAAGAGCAAATGCCTTTGGTGCAGGACTATTTTTACATTCGAGTTTGGGCGGCACCTGCTTCTTTGGGGCTGTATGCTTTTTTGGGTTGGTTTTTCGGTATGCAAAATGCCATTTTTCCACTTATCATCACCATAGTCGTCAATGCCCTCAATATTGCTCTCAATTTTCTATTTGTCTTTCAGTTGGATATGGAAGTAGAAGGCGTGGCATGGAGTACCGTCATTGCGCAATACGTGGGTTTAATATTAGCGGTGGTTTTGTTCTTTGTCAAATATCGCCACTATTGGCAGTACCTCCATCGTTTCGCGCTTTTAAGATGGCAAGAAGTACGTCGTTTTTTGCTTATCAATCGAGATATTTTCATCCGTACTGCTTGTCTGACTTTTGTGTTCTCTTTCTTTTACAGTCAATCCGCTGCTTCTGGAGAATTGGTACTAGCTGCTAATGTAATTTTGATGCAATTCGTGAATTGGATGTCTTATGGTGTGGATGGCTTTGCTTATGCAGCAGAGAGTTTGGTCGGAAAATATGCGGGTAAGCAATCCTTAGAAAAGACAAAGCAAGCCATTCGTTTATCTTTTACATGGGGCATGCTTTTGGCGGTCTTGTACGCTGCTACTTATGCTTTATTGGGAACACCTTTGATGCGCCTTTTCACCGATCAAGCGGACGTTATCGCAGCGGCAAAACCCTTTCTATTTTGGATCATTTTATTTCCTATTGCTTCTACGCCTTGCTACATCTGGGATGGTATTTATATCGGTTTGACGGCTTCCAAAGCCATGCGAAACGCTATGTTGCTCGCCCTCACCTTTTTTCTTATCACTAACTTCATATTGAAAGGCTATTTTGAAAACCATGGACTTTGGGCTGCCCTCACGCTCTTTATGATGGCAAGAGCTGCTTTTCAGTGGTGGTTGTATGCTAGAGGGCAATTGAATTGAGGCTCGCTAATTAGAGCTTTTGAAGGACGCAGTAATCCTCCCTTTAGCAAGTTTTGATGATGGCTACCAACACTAATTTTTCCTCTTTAAAATCATGTATCTCAACTTGGGGAGCTAGTGTTTTTTATGGTATCCCTATCCGCCATTCTTATAATTTCCTATGTTTTCCTTCCAATTCCTTTACTGCTTTGCTTTATTTTGCACGCAACAAGGATACTTGAAACCCAAACTTTATTGGTTCTTTGAAAATTTTTGTGATCTAGCTGTACGATTTCAGGCAATAACATGTTCTTTTTGTCTTAGCACAAAAAGAACCAAAAAAGCCAAGACTGAATTTCTTTTTTAGCGTTGCAAAAGCACCAAAAAGACTAAACA
>JBCCRX010000544.1:0-3663 GCA_039201015.1 Bacteroidota bacterium
ATATTGACATCTTGAGCGGCTTGATTGCTGCCTTCTTCGGGTTTGGTAGCGTAGGAATCACCAAACGCACCTTTTGAAGGTAAATCGGTGGAAATCGTCACGTTTTGGACAGCGGGTAGTTTTAGTAATTCTTGTTTGAAGGCTTTTTGTTGCTCCCCTAAAAAATTGACATTCGGCAAGACCAATAACTGTTCTTTGTCCATACCTAAATCGCCATTTTTAGTGAAATTGATTTGCTGTAAAACAACCAATGTGCAGATCACCAAAGCCACAGAAATTGCAAATTGGAACACCACCAAACCATTGCGCACCCAAGCACTTTCGCCTTTGGAGGTACTCATTCGACTCTTTAGGACGCTGATCGGCTTGAAATTAGAGAGGTAGAAAGAAGGGTAGCTACCTGCCAGTAAACCTGCTACAATTGGTAAGCCAACTAGGGCAGTCAATGACCAAGTATTCCATAAATCGGAAAAGCGCAACGACTGATGCATGATGCGATTGAAGAAAGGCAAAAATAAATAGACTAAGCCAACAGCAACTATTCCAGCTAGTAAACTATACAGTACCGCTTCTGATAAAAACTGCTGAACCAGCGTCGAACGCTTCGAGCCCAGCATTTTGCGGACGCCCACTTCTTTTGCTCGTCCTAAGGAGCGAGCCGTCGCCAAATTCATAAAATTGATGCAAGCCAATAGCAAAATGAAAAAACCAATCGTCCCGAAAATATAGACATCTTGAATGTTGCCAGTTGTACTCAGGCGAGAACTGACCGTCGCGCTGCGTAAATGAACATCAGTGATGGGATTTAAGAAAAATTCACGGCGATTACCTTGTGCAAAATATTCCTCCAAATCTATGCCTAGACGAGCGTAAGCACTTGCAGCATGTTGGCGCACCATGGCAGGAAATTTCGCTTCTAAAGTCGCGCGCTGCTCTTTCGTCATCACTTCTTTGGTCTTCACATAAGTATCCATTTGTAACCATACCCAACTCCAACTAAAACGATCGACTGAACCAGAAGCCGCAACGGGAGCAAGAATATCAAATTGTAGCGAAGAGTTTCGAGGCAAATCCTTTAAAACTGCCGTGACGGTGAAAGGATTATTTTTTAATTCTACGGTTTTACCCAACGCAGATTCCGAACCAAAATATTTCTTAGCAGTACTTTCAGTTAGCACGACAGAAGTTGTGCCCTCCAAACAAGTTTTGCGATCGCCTTCAATTAATGGAAAAGAGAAAAACTCCAAAAAATTAGAATCAACGACCCAGACATTGGACTCCGTAAAGAAATTGTCTTCGTAGCGCATCACCATATCATTGAGTATATGATGGCGCGTAAAGCTCTCAATTTCAGGAAATTCTGCTTGCATGGTTTCGCCAACGGGCGGTGGCGTATTGGAAGTTGTAAATTCTTCGCCACCATAGGAAGAACTCAAGATGACTTGATGAATACGATCGGAATCCTCAAAGAATTGATCGAAACTCAATTCGTGTTGCAGATACAAGATGATTAGGAAAGAAGCCGTCAATCCTATGGTCAATCCGATGATATTGATTGAGCCGTAGAATTTGTTTTTCCAGAAATTGCGGAGGGTAATTTTAATGTTGTTGCGAAGCATGATGATTTCTTTTGCCTTGACCCATGGTAGATAAAACAAATAAGTGTTTGCCTTTTATTGTAGCACAAAATTTGTACCACTGTTTTTATATTATTGTATATCAATTACTTGCATTATGGAAGAGCAGTCCGATTGTACAAAAGTGGACAGTATCCGTATAAATGTGTACTGTGCGCACGAAAAGGAAGTGTGGGCGTGATTCTAATCAAAACACAAAATAGAATCGCGCACAGAAAGGACTTACTAATAGTGATGAAATACTATTTTGATGATCGGGAAAGGGATACAAGAGCTCTATTTGAGCCTTTCAATATATGGCAGGAAGACGACTTTTATACAAAGCAGCAAAGCAGGCGTCCTGTGATTTATTTTAATTTGAAAAGTGAAAAGGCGACGAATTTTTAGGAAAGTGAAATAGCCATTTACTCCTAAGCTAACACCCATCGCTACCATACCATTTTAAGCTGTCGATACTAAACGACATATAGAATTTACACATCATTTTCATCACATTTTTGTTCTATAAAAAAAATAGATTGTCAAAATGATATTAGCTGCTGCCACCTCCAATAAATTTATCGCGCTCGTTGCACTCATTGTCATCCTCGTTGTATTGCTAGGCTTGGTTTTGAAACGGTTCAAACAGCCTTACATCATCAGTTATATTCTGGTTGGTGCAGTCTTGGGAGAAACGGGCTTGATCGAAAACGAAGACTTAGTACATTATTTGGGAGAATTGGGCATCATTTTATTGCTGTTTTTTATTGGTATGGAAATCAGTTTACCAGAATTTGTCAAGCAATGGCGCGTTGCTTTGTTCGGTACTATCTCGCAAGTGGTGGCGAGTGTACTAGTAAGTTTATTGATCGGTTATGCCTTTGATTGGAGTTTTACTCGTTCGGTTGTGGTTGGCTTCGTCATTGCATTGAGTAGTTCTGCGGTGATCATTAAATTGCTAGAAGAAAAAGGCATCATGGATACGCGCACGGGTCGGAATGTGTTGAGTGTGCTACTGATGCAGGACATCATTATTGTCCCTATGCTAATCATCATTTCTACAATCGGAGGAGAAGCTATGCCCGTCAAAGATATTGTGCTAATGATAATCGGCGGATTTTTGTGTGTCTCTATCATTGTCTTTATTTATATCAAAAAAAGCATCCAACTGCCATTTGCCAATGCGCTTCAGCAAGACCATGAGCTACAAGTATTCGCTGCTATTTTGTTCTGTTTTGGTGGTGCGTTAATTTCCTCCCTTTTTGGCATTTCTCCTGCGCTAGGTGCGTTTATTGGTGGTATGGTCATGCGAGTGGGTAAGGCTTGTGACTGGATTCACACTACCTTACATTCTTTTAGGGTGTTGTTCGTCGCGGTATTTTTTATTGGTGTCGGATTACAAATCGACCTTGCTTTCATCGCAGACAATATGCTTCCCATTCTATCCGTGCTAGTGGGCGTTTATCTCACTAATCATCTACTTAATACGCTCATACTGCGCCTTTTTTCTTGTAGTTGGCAAGAAGCTTTCTTAGGTGGCGCACTTTTGGCGCAAATCGGTGAATTGAGCTTTTTGTTGAGTTCTTTGGCTTACAATTTGAGCATAATAGAAGAATACACTTTCACTTTCACGATCAGCCTTATTTCTCTGACGCTAATCGTAAGTCCGTTTTGGATTGCTGCTTCTGAGTATTTACTGAAATGGAAAAGTAAGGAAAAGGTAACTGCCTCGACCGCTTGACTTTTTTACGATGGAGAATAGAAGATGAGGGATTTTTCATTCCTAGATATTTTGTAACTACTCAGGTACAAAAAATCAAAGTCAGCAATCCGACTAAACCGTACCTAATGTTGTTGAAATTGCATAAAAACGCTACTATTGCGCTGTGACAAAAGATGAAGAAATGGCAATACTTAAGGCACAAAATGCCGAACTGCTTCAAAAGGTATCGACTTTGGAGGAGAAAGTGCTGCAATTACTTCAAATAATAGAAAAGCAAGGGGTTAAAAAAGACAGCCGCAACAGTCATAATTCGCCAAGTCAGGA
>JBCCRX010000545.1:0-3620 GCA_039201015.1 Bacteroidota bacterium
CCATTCGACTATTTTTTTTGCTTTCAAATCTACCAGGTTCTGAATGATTTCATTTAGTCAGTATTATTTATGGAAGCTCACGTTTATCTTCAAATCATATGGGCGTCGAGCCCATATGATTTGATCAAGGTTTTTTAAAGGGAGAAGCGGCGAATTTCGCCGCTTCTCCCTTTAAAACCTTGATTCGTTTGGAAGGACTCGACGTCCTTCTAAACGAAAACAAACGAAATTTAATAGTTGGCGATATCTTTCTAAAGATACTCGACCAAATGAAATCATTTAGAGCCCAGATTTTCTTTGCTTCGATAAAATCTCTAATTGCACCCACAGCCTGTATTCTGTTATAAGGTGATAGAGAAACAGCTAGGTAGATTTCTTTGTTTAGCAATTTTCGATCTATCCAAAATCGGTAGAAGTCATATTGTCCGTAAGCTTTGTAAAAATCATACACTACCGATTTGTCAGGAAAACTTTTAATTTCTACCAAAATACTACATTCTTCTTTTATCACTTCAATCAACTTAGCACTTTCTAAATCAATCTTGATTCTAGTATTCTCTAGTTGAAGCTCATAGGGATCTTTGCGTGTACTCCATCCTTCGTTCTCTAAGACTTCCTTAATAATTCCATGAATTTTATCTCGCATCTGTTTTGTTTGAGTTCAGACTTTTTAGAAGCACTAAATAAGTGCAGAAGATATAGAATCATAGAAACTTCTGACCGAAGAGGATCATAAATGTAACATACTATTGTAATCCTGAAAATTCTACAATCCTGTAAATCCTGATTCAGACCATTAACTTTCTTTATCCTCCACAACCATTTTCTTCACCATGCTCCTTACCTCCAAAGCATCCCCTTTCCGACGAATACTTACAATCTGTCGCTCTAGATCGTAGCCAACCTTGCTGCATTTTCCACCGTCAATCGGTCTTGATATAAAACTATCTACATCTACAGCACCAATCACATGCATCACCCCAAACTCTTCATTAAAGTTCACGGTCCATTGGCTGTTTTTAATCGGAAATTCTTTGCGGTCTTCTTTGCCTGTGACTTTAGAAGCAAGGGTTTTGCTAGCCGTAGAACTGATGACCGTCACCTGTCCGCCAAGTGTTCCAATGATCGCGCCCTTGCCTGTGAGATCAAAAGGAATAGCACGTTCGTCATCAATCAGGTATAGGGTTTTCATGTCCGTAGAAAGTGTGATCGTATTACTCATCTTAGTTGTGTTTTGTTAGAAGTAAGAAGCCAGAGCAAAGACGTCAGATAGGAGACACAAACCGCTCTGTCTTCTGACTTCTCAACTCTCTCCTATTAAGAAAGAATGTCGCGAGCGAAGATAGAGAGGAAAAAGGAGAAAGGAAAATTTTTGATTCAGGTGATGTAGTAATTCGTGACCTGCTCTGTAGCCAATTCGCCATTCAAGTTTGTATCTTTTTTCCTTCACTTCGTTATGAGGATAGAAAATATAAATTGAAATAAAATTGATTTTGGAATTCTGATCCATGTGAGTATTCGTTTTTGCTGTGGATGCAAGATCGACCTGATTCTAAAATCGCTTGTAATTGAATGACTTACAATTTACAAATTAGTCGTATCCTTGTGAAAAATATAGGTCTTATGTCGGAAAGTATCTCACAGGATACGATCAATGCGGAATGGAGCGAGATCAAAGCGGCGCAAAGTAGCCCAGCTTACTTTCGACCACTTTATGATCGCTATTACGAGTCTATTTTTCGCTTCATCTTGCGACGAACAGCGGATGAAGCACTGTCGGCTGATTTGTGTTCGCAAGTCTTTTTGAAAGCACTAGAAAATTTACATCGCTATCAATTCAAAGGCGTGCCATTTTCTGCTTGGCTTTTCCGAATTGCGAGCAATGAAGTCGCTCAGCACTTTAGAAATGCTCAAAAGTCGCGGGTAGTTTCTGTAGAAGAGCATACGATCAAAGAAGTAGAAGAAGAAATAGAAGAATCGACTTGGGAACTTGACCGCCAAAGCCTTTTGAATGCCTTAGAAACTTTGAAGGAAGCGGATATGCAGTTGATTGAACTGCGCTTTTTTGAACAGCGACCGTTTAAGGAAGTAGCAGAAATATTGGGCATCACGGAGAATAACGCCAAAGTAAGAACGTATAGAATTTTGCAACGGATGAAGAAGAAATTAGAGACTTCTGTTGATAGATGATCTCATGACTTTTAGCCAACTATTTACCTAAAAAATTACCACTCAAAACGGTTACATGAAAAAAAATTACGACATAAAATTCAATTCTCCCAAGCTATCGTCGGAGCGCATCAATAGTCACAAAGACTTCGATGCACTCTTGGCGAGCTTTGAGCAAAAGAAACCTCCTAAGAAAAATCGGATGTTCATTCGTCAAATGACTTGGGTGAGCGGCGCGATTGCGGCGGCTTTGATTGGTATTGTTTTCTGGTTCAATCGCAGCAGCGTGGATGTGGTGGAGCAATATCAAGAAAAAGCAACTGCCTATTTTAAAGAGCAAAGTTTTATTAATCCACCCTTTGAGAACATCCGCCCTAGCTTTGCTTCCTACACCGTCAATTCTACGGACGGCGGTACTTATGAATACGGAAAAAACTCCAAACTGATTGTTCCTACGGCTGCCTTTCAAGATGAAAGTGGACAAGTCATAGAAGGCGACGTTAATTTATATTACAGAGAAATGCACGATCCAGTGGATTTCTTTTTGTCTGGCATTCCATTGACTTATGATTCGGCGGGGTTTAGCTACACTTTGGAATCGGCGGGCATGATTGAAATCTATGCCGAGCAAGATGGCAAAAGAGTGCGTATGGTGCCAGGAAAGACCATAGATATTGAATTGGCGTCTGAAATAAATATGCCCTTTTTGAGTGTACCACCAAAGTATAATATCTATAAACTAGATACGGAAGCTAGAAACTGGGTATATCAAGAAGTAGATCGTATTAGTGTTTTGGCGAGTGAAAGCATGTCCAATGATCCTGCTATAGCGGCTTTTGAAAATCAAATAAAAATCATTGAAGACAAAGCTAAGCAAGCCATAGCAGATATAGAACAACAAATTCCCGAACCAATTATGCCTCAGCGACCACAACAACGAAATAGTGATTTGCCTTCGTTGGAACTAGACTTCTTAGATTCTTTTGGAAGTTCAGCAGAAGCAGACGCGATTCGGGAAAAATATGAAGGCGCCATTTGGCAGTTGTCCGCTAAAAGTCCAGCAGTACCTGCCGATGCAGCAAGCGAAGAATGGGAAGATTTTGAACTGAAAGCACAAGGAGAAGGGCTGTATCAATTGAGTTTAATCAAATCTGGTCGTAGGTTAGAACTTTTGGTAGAACCTGTTTTGCTAGACGGTCAGTTCGCTGCTGCCTTAGCGCAGTACGAAGAAGATATGTTGGCGTACGAGCAAGCAGTAGCCAAGCGGAAGGATGCACTCGCAAGTGAAATGGAACGCGTAGAATCGGAGAAAGTAGCTCAAATAGCAAACATTCGAGCAGACCTACAACAATCACAAGAAGCTTTCGTGAATACTTCTCCTAGCCAAAAACAAAAGGTAGTTAACTACTTCAAAGCCAGTAGTTTCGGTATCTGGAATTGTGATCGTCCCG
>JBCCRX010000546.1:0-3613 GCA_039201015.1 Bacteroidota bacterium
ACTTCCTGCTTTCTCGCTGTTCTAGCTTGCAAATCCTGTTGACTGACCACCGAAAGTGGATCGTGCTTTGCGCCCCAAGACCAAAGTTCGATGATGACAGGTATCAATTCTATGCCTGCCTCGGTGAGCGTATAGTACTTCATTGATTTGTTGGAGACGTGTGGTTTACTTTTGATGATCCCATTCGTCTCCAACATTTTCAATCTGTCCGATAAAACATTAGTAGCAATGCCTTCCTCGGACTGCATAAATTCCTTATAGAAGTGTTTGTCTGCCAATGCAATGTCTCGTAAAATCAACATCACCCATTTATCACCAAGTAAATCTAGGGAATAACTGATGGGGCAAGTCGATCTCTTTTTCGTATTTCTCATACAGCTAGTTGCTTTTTTCTCAAAAAATTGGGGTTGCTAAGTTAGATGTGCTACTTCTGGCTGTAAATATACTCACTATTCTGTTTCAGTCGTATTGCTTCGCGATCGCTTCAAAATTTGCTTTAGTGATTTGTTCGCCCGTGGCTAAATAGTGTTCCATACCGATGGTCATATTTTCAAAACCTTCTTTGAGTCCACTGTTTGCAAAATTGGCGAGGAAGCTTGGTGTCAATCGGTAATAAAAATTGATTCGGAACAAAGTGGAATTTTCTCCTTGACTAATCAATTGGGATTCGCCGTAGGTCACATCGGTATTGATGGGAATGCCTTTGGCATCATAGATTTTAAAGCGCATTTTTTTATCTGCTTCACTGATTTTTTCAATTCTTTCATAAAGTACTTTTTCTCCTTCGGCATCTTGGTTCATATACCGTTGAGCACCCACCTTAGCCGTTTCAATCGCTCCAACGTAACCCGATTCCACAACATTTGCGTTGAATTTATAGCTACCGCCGTAGTCCATAAAAATTTTATCCCAAACCACCTCTACGGCATAAGGAAGTTCTCGCTCTACGGTTATCAGTCTTACTTTTTCTCCTTCAAAGTTTACGGTATTGCTGGCACAGGAGGCTAAAAGTAGGAAGGACAAGATGAGCAAAGATGGATATTTTGATGTCAATAATTTTATTTTTGTTAACTTTTGATTGAAATTCATGATCTAAATTTTATGAATAAATAGTGTTGGCGCGGCTGTAAGGGAATTTGTAAAATATAATCTACCCATTTTACTTGTTCTTTTTCCTTCACACTACGTTGAAAAGCCTCGCTGATGCCCTGCATCGTCTACGTTTTTCGCCTTGTTCGAAGAAAAAATACCTTCGCAAAATTTGGGTACCTTATTTATTACAAACTCCCTAAAATGTTATCCTTTTGAGGTAAGCAAATGCCAAGTGTTCTTTTGGATAGATTCCATTTCACTGCGCTATCTACTTGCAAATATGAAGTAAATATTAAGTACTTGCAAAAAACAAGTACTTTAATTTTGAAAATATTCTGTAAAGGGTTTCTTTCCAATCACATTTTAGATCAGTTTGTCTTTATCGAATGGCGTGCTTCTCAGAGGGAACTTCAAGAAGGAGAGATGAAGCTAAAACTACCTTTTTGGAATCCTATTGAGATGTTGTACCATTGTATCATCCTCGACCAGCAATTTCTCCTGTGGAAGATTTTACCAATCGACGAGCGAGAAATGTCATTTTTGAACCCGAATTCGGGAATCATTCTTATGTTTAGAGCAAAAATGACATTTCTAAATCCTAAATAAGAAATTGCTAATCCTCGTCTGCAAGTTTGGTTTGACCACTTTCAAGTAGAGGAAGGAGAAATTATTGCTCAAACTAGAATTGCAGCAGCGACCATAAAATGGTTTAGGAATGGGATATACACTTGATGTCACAACTTGCCCTATCTATTAATGCGCTCAACTATTCAACGCTCTCTTGCGTTAATCAATTCAAGATGTAATTATTATGACAGCAAGCAAACTTAATCCAGTACAACACCACCTGCTCGAATTATTCAGCAAAGGAATGGGAGAACAAGAATTGTCTGATATTCAACACCTCTTAGTGAAATATTATCAGGCAAAGATTGAAGCGGAAGTAGAAGTTTTTTGGAAGAAAAAACAATATACAACAGCAAGCTTTCAAGAAGCAACCAAAGATTTACATCTTAGAGCCTCTAAAACCTAAATACTCAATTTAGGGATAATCAACCAAAAGTATTCACTCCTGTTTTAGGATAACAAAGTATTTATCATCACATGACAACAGTAGAGGCTTTCGAGCAAATTGCAGATCACCTTGCCTTAATTTCTCCTGAAAAAATAGTGGCATTGAAAGCACCTGCTACTATGGCAGCAAGAGTGGAAACTTTGATATACAAGAAAAAAGAGGAAGGAATCAGTAAAGAAGAAAGCACGGAATTAGAGCGTTACCTGGCATTGGATTTGTTGATAAATCTAGCAAAGGCGAGAGCGAAATACCTAATGTTTAGTGCATGAGTCGGTATATATCAAAGGAAATTCGTGTAAAAGTATCAGAGAAAGCTAATTTCAGATGTGAGTATTGTAAGGTTCATGAAGAAGATTCATTTTTGCCTTTTCAAATAGAACATATCGTTAGTTTGAAACATGGAGGAGGAAGCGAGTTGGAAAATCTAGCACTAGCCTGTCCACATTGTAATCAGAATAAAGGTACAGATTTAACTACCTTTTTGGAGTCCTATCAAGATATTGTACCATTGTATCATCCTCGTCTGCAAGTTTGGTTTGACCGCTTTCAAGTAGAGGAAGGAGAAATTATCGCTCAAACTAGAATTGCAGCAGCGACCATAAAATTGCTTAAGCTCAATGAAGCAGAACGATTGATACAGCGAAGACTACTGATGAAAATAGGGCGCTGGCCTTAATTTCTTTCCCTTCAAAATTTAGTAATAAGATTAGGACTGTACGAAGTTTAGCAAAACCTGTAATTTTTGTTAACATTTAGTACAAAAACAGGGAAAAAAGGATATACGACCTATATAAAATCCGTTTAATCTGTTCGATCCGTGTCCAAAATAGAAACTTCGTACACGCCTAAATAAGATAGTCGATAATGGAAAGATAGGTTTCTTGGGCAGTGGGAGACCATACTATGGAGTATATGGAATTAGTTTTTGTGTAGCAACTGATCTACTTGCTTACGCACTTCGGCATGTGCTATGCCTTGTCCGTTTTCTATCTCCGCAGTGCCTTTTTGAATTAAATCTTTTTCGGCAGCACTGATTGCTGCCCACCAGTCTTTTCCACTGATTAAGTCCCGAAAATAATCCTCCACTTTTTGAAGGACTTCCGCATCTTGGGTTTGCACGACCAATTCATGTAGATTATTCTTTACCACTGCTATCTTATCCATGATTTCCAGTTTAATTCTTAAACACCAGACGTGTAAAATAGGTTGAACGGCAAAAATAGACTTTTACCCCTTTATACTTTCTAAGACGCCACTGCACTACATTCTGTAAACCTGATCCAACATTCTTCCTACCTAAATACTTCGTCCATGTAAATGAATACTTCAAAACTGGAATGCCTACTTCTTATTTTACGCTTTGAACCTGCCCGACTGTATTTGATTACTTTATCATAGTCAGGCGGGGTTGAAGTTGCGGTTGAATTTGGAGTTGAATTTTTTCCT
>JBCCRX010000547.1:0-3590 GCA_039201015.1 Bacteroidota bacterium
TAAGTAGGTGGGTTTGAATAAGCGTCAAATTTTGAGCGAGTTATTTTTTCTTGTAAAAGTGCTTCAAAATCGTTGCATAGCAGTAGTTACGGAACTATTTTTAAGTATTTTTAGAAGGAAAAAGAGCCGTTCAAAAATGTCGATTATTTAAGCACACCTACTTAGGTACTTAAACTTCAAAAGTCTTCACGTTAATTTTTTAAGATGATAAAGGTAGGTACGAATTTGACAAATTTATCTGTCCACATAATTTTGAAATAACCCTATAAAATAATGCCTGCAAACCGAACAAAGCAGCTACAACTGCAAATTATTGCTTTTCCGTTACCAAATTATTAGATGCATTATTAATTTTTGCAGGATAGGTTTCGTAATGCCTGCATTAGTGTTCAATTTTGAAGCTAATTCAGCGTATTAAACCACAAAGTAGTTCTGATTTGGTAGGATATGAAGTTTAAGATTATTAAGCATACAATTATACTCAGTCTGATCGCTTTGTCGGCTTGCCAAAATAATGAAAAGCAAGCAGTAGTCGAACAAGAGATACTAGAAAATGGACGAATGATTCGAGCAGCCTTTGCGGCAGGTGACCTTGCTCAAATAGAATCGTTGCATCATCCTGATGTCGTGAAAGCCCTTGGATATAATGATGTAAAGGTAGGTCGAGATGCCGTCATCAATGGCATACGTGAAACATTAGAAAATTACAATTTAGAATTTGTGGAGAACAACATTGAAAATATCTATATTCAGGACGACGTGGCAATAGAGCAAACGAAGTTCTCTATTCAAGGAACACCCAAAAAGGAAGGATCATCTTTTCTTTTCAAGGGCAGGACAATGGTGACTTACGTCCGCGACAAAAACAGCCCTTCGGGTTGGGTAACAATCCGAGAAATTATACAGCCTGCAACAGAATGATTACATTCACTTTAGCTCAAGAAAGCAAGAAAATTTATATTAGATCTCTTTCACCCATTCAAAACTATTTCTATGAACATAAAGAATACCATAATTGGCATACTATTACTTTTCGCTAGCACTTTTACTTTCGCTCAACAAGCACATTCTGTCGCTCGACAATGGAATGAAGTTTTGTTAGAAGCCATTCGAAACGACTTTGCAAGACCTACCGTTCATGCGCGCAATTTATTTCACACCTCTATTCTGATGTACGATGCTTGGGCAGTCTATGACGAACACGCAAAGACTTACTTTCTAGCCGATACACTTGGCGGCTTTGTAGTGCCTTTTGATAGCTTGGCTTTTGATAGTTTGGTGATTCAAAACATTCCTCCAGATCGCTTGGACTCTATCAGGGAAGAAGCGATGAGTTATGCCGTTTATCGTTTACTAAAGCATCGCTTTTTGAACTCGCCTGGCGCGGAAGAAAGCCTTCCAATTATGGATGCGCTCTTTATGGATTTGGGCTACGACGCTAGTTTTAGCAGCACTGATTACCTGTCCGCTGCTCCCGCCGCCCTCGGCAATTATTTAGCCCAACAAATGATCGCTTTTGGTTTCCAGGACGGCGCTAACGAAGTGCAAGACTACGCCAACCGTCACTACCGACCTTGGAATCCTTCTATCGCCCCTGAACTGCCAGGCAATCGCTTTTTCTTCGATCAGAATCGTTGGCAACCCATTACTTTTGATGTCTTCATTGACCAAAGTGGTAATCCTTTCCCCGGTGGCGCACCTCAATTTTTGAGCCCTGAATGGGGACAAGTAATTCCTTTTGCTCTACAAGAAGAAGACCTAACGATTTACCAACGCAATGGTGGCGAATATTGGGTGTATCACGATCCAGGCGAGCCTTGCTACATTGATACACGAAATGGTGGCGGCGCTTCAGATGAATACAAATGGGGCTTTAGTTTGGTCTCTGAATGGGGCGCGCATCTCGATCCTGCGGACAGCGTCATTTGGGATATTTCGCCTGCCTCCATTGGGAATATAGCATTCGAGGATTATCCAACAACGATTGAGGGTTTGCGTGACTTTTATCCACAAGAAGGGGGCGATCTAAGTAGAGGTCATTCGATCAATCCGCACACCAATCAGCCTTACGAACCACAGTATGTCCCAAGAGGAGATTATGCCAGAGTTTTGGCAGAATTTTGGGCAGACGGGCCAGATTCTGAGACACCGCCTGGACATTGGTTTACCATCCTGAACTACGTCAGCGATCATCCTGAATTTGAGAAGCGCTATAAAGGCGAAGGAGCAATTTTGGAAGACTTGGAATGGGATGTCAAAGCCTATTTCACACTAGCGGGTGCGATGCACGACTGCGCAGTGACGGCTTGGGGCATCAAAGGTTGGTACGATTATCCTAGACCGATTTCTACCATTCGTTGGATGGCAGATCAAGGTCAATGCAGCGATCCACTTCTGCCTTCTTACAACATCAATGGCTTATTTTTGAAGGAAGGATTGGTAGAATTGGTAGAAGCAGGTGATACTTTGGCTGGAGAAGAGAACGAGCACGTCGGAAAAATTAAGCTCTACACTTGGCGCGGGCCAGATTATATTGAAAGCCCAGATACTTCGGTGGCAGGCGTCGGTTGGATATTGGCGGAAAATTGGTGGCCTTATCAGCGTCCTACTTTCGTGACGCCTCCTTTTGCAGGCTATGTGTCGGGACATTCTACTTATTCCAGAGCAGCAGCCGAAGTGATGACTTTGCTGACGGGCGATGAATTTTTCCCAGGTGGCGTAGGTACTTTTGAAGTCAAAAAGAACGAATTTTTGGTGTTTGAAGATGGCCCGAGTATGGACTTTGAATTGCAGTGGGCAACCTATCGCGATGCTTCCGACCAAACCAGTCTTTCTAGAATTTGGGGCGGTATTCATCCACCCGTTGATGACATCCCTGGACGTTTGATTGGGATAGAAGTCGGTTTGGATGCCTTTGCTTACGCAGAACAAATCTTTAATGTGCAAGAAGAGCAAGACAGCGTCATTTCTTCTATTCTAACGATCATAGAAGACGGAACATCTATCACTCCTAATCCTGTCCGAAGTGGCACTGCTATCCAGATTTCTACGAAGAATAATCTTCCCTATCAATTGGAGCTGTTCAATTTGAATGGACAATTATTGCAAGCCAACTCTTTTGGTAGCAATACAGATTCAACTTGGCAAATTAATCAAAAAGCGGGCATTTACTTTTTGAGATGGACGAGTGAAGGACAGCGGTTTAGCCGAAAATTGGTGGTTGTAGAGTGAGAGGGCTTTTGTCTACTGGCAAAAGTTCCTGTAATCCAATACCTGCTCCTACTAGAATATTCAGGTGAGGTTTATCATTACTGGATAAATTCGTCTCTCGTTTTTTAAGTACTTGGACAAAAGTAATCTAGCTATTCAACTCAGCAGCATCGCGCTTGCAGCGCTCGCTGCCTCATGGTGGTCTTATATTTTGTCTGCCCTCCAAGACCACCACGAGGCAGCGAGCGCTGCAAGCGCGATGCTGCTGAGTTGAATAGCTAGATTACTTTTGTCCAAGTACTTAAAAAACGAGAGACGAATTTATCCAGTAATGATAAACCTCACCCAAATATTCTAGTAGGAGCAGGTATTAGATAATA
>JBCCRX010000548.1:0-3565 GCA_039201015.1 Bacteroidota bacterium
AAAATAAAGGCTGGCGTATTGATTATCAATCTATTACAGATAATATGCAAGACAAAATCGTGGATGCCTTTCAAATGACCGATGTGGTGCATTCGGATCACTGTCCCGTATTTTTAGAGCTTGAAAGAGGAATATGAACTTTTATAAGGAACGCGGGATGAATAAACTGAGGTTCTTTGTGCGTCGTTCCTAAGGCATGCTGACCAAATGAAATCACTCAGGATCGCAGTTTTTTTGCCTCGTTACATCTTGAGATGTGCTCTCTGCCCAATCCTATTGCGCTGAGTCAATAAAAATATTATGGCGAGCAATCCAATAAATAAGCCTAGAAATTCTCTTACAAACTCAATATAGGGAGATTCTGCCTTCATGGATTCTACGATTGAAGGCATTCCGTCTCGCATCCAAGCTTGAAATTCTGGAAAGAGCATGACCAATTCAAAAATAGTAATCGCTAGGGCAGCCATGATGCCGTATTTGTTGTATTTTCCAAAGGAAGCCGCGCCCGCCAATAAGGCGATAAACAGGTAGTAAAGCACCCAAAAAAATGGATCAACATCATTCAACTGAACAATGGCAAAGAAGGTAAACAAAACGCTCAGAATAATATAAAAAGTACGCATACATTAGAATATTGTAATTTTGCATTTTAACTCACGTTTCTCTAATTTTAAATTCCAAAAAAAACAAAATTTAATTCTGACTATGAAGTAAAAAATTCCTTTTTGGAAAATTTTATTTCATAAAATTTTCCAAAAAGAGAGATTTTCGGACAGAGAGAAAAAATCAAAATTGAAAATTTTGATTTTTTCTCTCTGTCCAAAGGGATAATTGAAATTTTTCTACGAAAAATTTCAATTATGTATATGTTTTCTGCTGTAAATGTATTTTTTCAAAATCAATTTCAGCGAAACGACAGTTTTAAGTTGCAATAATAGCAATTATTTGTTGGTCAGGCTAAAGCCAGTAGCTAAAGCCAACAGCTAGATTATCAAATAATACTGCTTACATGGAATCTGTTTCAATCACAGAAGAAAATTATTTGAAAGCTATTTTTAAGATTAGTGAAAAAGAGGAAAGTCCAGTCAGCAATAAAGCGATTTCGGAGGCGATGGAAACCAGTGCAGCTTCGGTGACGGACATGCTTAGGCGATTAAAGAGAGATGGCTACATCAATTATGAAAGCAGGAAAGGAGTCACTTTGACGGATAAGGGCAAGCGTATTGCCACAACACTTGTCCGCAAACATCGTCTGTGGGAAGTTTTTTTAATGGATAAATTGGATTTTTCTTGGGATGAAGTGCACAATATGGCCGAAGAATTGGAACACATCAATTCTGATGAATTGATTGCGCGCTTGGATAAATTTTTAGGCTTTCCCAAATTCGATCCACACGGCGATCCGATTCCAGATGCAGAAGGTAACTTCGAGGAACGCCCACAAGTCTTACTCTCTGATCTGAAAATTGGAAAAATAGCTGTACTAGTCGGCGTGAATGAGCATTCTCCTACTTTCTTGCAATATTTAGATCGTTTGGAGCTTTCACTAGGCACAGAAATCAAATTGTTGGAAGTATTCGAGTTTGATGAATCAATTAAGGTACTGCTGACAAAGGCTGAAAAGGAAATCATTTTGACCGCCAAAGTCAGTCAGAATCTTTTTGTAAGGACACCGTAGTTGAAAATGGAGAATTGAAAATGAAGTTTACAAAAAAAGAAGGAGGGCTATTTTTGTTGTTTCTAGTCCTTTGCTATTTTCCTATTTTTCACCACTTAGGCGTTCCACCAATTAAAGGTTGGGATGAATCTCTGTTTGGTATGCGAATGCTCCACTTCTACGAAACGGGCGATTATCTACCTGCCTTCAAAATTTTTCCAGGCGAAGTACCTCACCAGAACCTCAAACCCCCTTTAATGACTTTTGTGCAAAGCCTTTCTTTTGGACTGTTAGGAGGACAAGATTTGGAATTGAGCCTCAGACTACCCATCGCACTTTGTGTTTTAGGTACAGTTTTGCTCTTGCTTTGGTATTCTAAGAAAGAAAGTAATCATTTATGGTGGGGCATGATTGCTGCTGTAGTGCTGCTGACAAGTGAAGGCTACACTCGCGTACACGTGGGAAGAACGGGCGATCACGATGCTGCTTTGGCTTTCTTCATGCTAATCGGAATGTTTGCCTTTTTCAGATACGTACATGCAGAAGATTCAAAGACGCGAAATCGGCAATTGCTCGTTTTAACGGCCATGCTTTTGATTTCTTTTTTGACCAAAAGCATTGTTGGCTTCTTTTTCGTGCCAGGCTTTATTATTTATGCCGCTATGCACCGACAGCTATTGCCCATTTTGAAACGACCTGCTACTTACATCGCGGCTTTTAGCTTATTTTCCTTAGTAGCGATTTATTATTTTTTGATGGATACTTGGCATCCTGGTTTTCTTAAAGGTATTCGAGAACACGCCCTCGGCAGATACACCCAATCTTTAGGGCATAATCATCCTTTTGACTTTTATTTCAAAAGATATCAAGCTTCTTCCTTTCGTATCTGGGTCTATTTTTTACCCCTCGCCATTGCCTTGGTTTTTAGTTCCAAACTCAAGCAATTCAGAAATATTGGACAATTGGCTTTCTTTTGTGCCACGCCTTACTTGCTGATTATCAGCTTTTCGGAAACCAAATTACCGTGGTACGACGCACCAATGTACCCGCTCTTGTCCATACTGGTCGCCATCGCGATTTATCAGGTATTGCAAGCATTGATGAATTGGAGTAAAAATTCTGCTTTCTTTCCGAGCAGTAGTTGGATACTGTATGCCCTATGCTTTCTTTTTTTAGTGCCTTATGTCAGAATTGTAAAGCAATTTTCTCACTTCAAATTATCGGGCAACGACGAGCAATTTGCTTATATGATGAAAAGAATTGAGAAAAATAGAGGCATTCAAGACTACTATATCTGTGCGCAAGGGCAATATCCACAACTCTCATTTTACACAGGCTACTATAATAAAATAAGGGGCTATGATTTGAATATCGTTAAAGATATGAAAATGCTAGCAGTGGGTGACGAAGTGATGCTCTGCCAAAATTCGAGGAAAAAAATATTACAAGAAAGCTTTGAGTATGAAACTTTAGAGCAGTACGGGAAACGCTGTCACTTTGTGCGTCTGAAAAGTAAGAAAGAATAGTTCGCCCATTTTTTTTAAACCACAAAGAGTAGAGAAAATGCAGACCTCAGGAGTAAAGCATAGAGCGAAGTTGATCCCTTGGTGTTCGAATTGATAATTTTTACTTCATAAAAACAACATCATTTCTGTCCGAAGACTCTTTTGAAAATCAAATGAAAAACATCGGTTTTTATTTGATTTTCAAAAGATATTGTTAAATAAGTCGATAGACATATCCCTTTATCTGATATTTTTTCCCTATACTAAGTAACGTTCAAAAAATTAGATCGACATTTGAGTATGGATTCCGTTTCCAAAATTCGCAGAAAGTTTCTTTTCTGATGAGAAAAACTTTCTGCTTAAGGGATTTTAAGGGTGAAAAGCATCAAAAATCTCTAATTTT
>JBCCRX010000549.1:0-3564 GCA_039201015.1 Bacteroidota bacterium
AAAATCGCGTCCTGTTTTATCGCTAGCAATTACTTCAAAACTGCCGCTCGTTCCATTCAAAGGCAGTGCTTCGCCTTCTATCGCATCATTGATCGCAATTTCTTTTCCCTTCACAAAAGAAATGCTATAATTCCATGTCCCAACTACATCTGGATTGAAATGGACGCGCCATTTGTTGCCCGCCGTCGCACTGCTTTCTCCCGCATTGCCGTCCGCTGCGAAATAGCCTGGTATGGTATAGCTTTTATCGCCATTCTGAAAGGTGGCTTCCAAGCGATAATCTAAAAAAGGATTGTCCGTCGTATCTTCGGAAAGGCTTGGCCCGTCTAAGGTTAGTGTGATTTTGTGCCATTGCTGTAATTCACCCGTTATTTGGACGGCATTTTCTTCTTCGCAGGCATAAAAGCTAAGCAAAAACAGACCGAATGCGAGTAGGTGTTGGATTTTCATTTTTTTCGTTTGTTGAATTGTATTTATCTTTGTTTGCGCGAAAATTATTCCTTTTTCGCTAAATTATAAATCTGGAGTGAATATCAGCAAAATACATCTGCAAAATTTCAAACGATTCACCGATCTGACTATAGATCATATTCCCTCTGATACCAAGCTCGTATTGCTTATCGGCTCCAATGGTTCGGGTAAATCATCTTTGTTTGATGCTTTTGGTTTTATTCAGCACGCGATCAAAAAAGATACTCAAATCCAAGAAGATTTCTGGAATTACTTCAAAAAAAATAAAGCAGAAGATGCTATAGTTTCTCTAGAGATAGGCAACAAAAACGATTTTACCCTTTCCAGCAGCAATTTCAATAATTCAGATATTCAAGACACTGCCTTTTACGGTAGAACGAGCTTTCGACAAATTCCAAGACTGACCAGAACGGCTTTAGGACAAGGAGAAAGTGTAGATTTTCAAAAGGACAGCGACCGTCCAAAATTTTTCATTGAAAGAGATAATCGCTTTGAAAATGACATTGAAAAAATCACAGAAATTATCCTGAAGGATTTTTTTCGCTCTGGACAATCCAATCAACAGATACGCAAAAAATACATCGAGCCGATCAATCAATCGCTTCAAAATATTTTTGGACATCAAAATGGTACTAAACTTGAACTACTTGAAATTATACCGCCATTGGAAGGCAAAGTGGCACAAATCACTTTCCAAAAAGGAGATTCAGAATTTCATTATAATTATTTGAGTGCAGGTGAAAAAGAGGTATTCAATCTGCTAATCAACCTACTCAGCCGCAGTTCGCTTTATCAAGATACGATTTACTTTTTGGATGAAATTGATCTACATTTAAACACCAAATTGCAATCCAATTTGTTGAAAGAAATCACTGAAAATTGGATTCCTCCTACTTGTCAGCTTTGGACAGCAACGCACTCCCTAGGCTTCATTGAATACGCTAATCAGTCGGAAGATGCGGTCATTATTGACTTTGATGATTTGGATTTTGACCTGCCACAAATCCTTGTTCCTGCACCGAAAGACGATCCAGATATCTACGAAATTGCAGTAGGAAAAGAAATGCTGCCCGCGTTATTTCGGCAAATGACGATCTTTTTTGTAGAAAATAAAGATAAAGATCATTATGCTTCGGTAGGGATTCCAAATACAATTTTTGTTTCGGACAACAATCGAAATAATGTCTTTCACAAAGTAAGAATAAGCGACTACAAAGGTCTGGTAGATCGAGATTTTTTAAGCGATGATGATATTACAGAGATCAGGAAAACCTACTCGAATCTCTACATTTTGGATTATTACAGCATGGAAAATTACTTGTATCATCCACATAATTTACTCGCTTATCACCAGCAAAAGAAGTCAGACTTTGATGTAGAAAAATACAAGCAAGCACTGACCGAAGCAAAAAATCAGATCAAGCGTAGAATCATCCCAAATTTATCTCTGAAAAGGACAGAATATCCCTTTTTTAAAGAGCCTAGATTTAATGGAACATCTAATCAGAATCGCTTCAAGAATAAACAAGAAAATGCAGATCAATCCACCGCGATTGCAAACAACTTAGAAAGCGATGACTTTGAAACTTTTTACAAATCACTACCAATGAAATCCTATTGCACACAACTTCCTCAAAGACAGAACATCGCAAAAAGTGAACTCTCCAAGACAAAATGGTTCAGCCAACAAATTCAGCGCGTCATACAGCAGAGCGGTATTGTTTTACTCTTGTTTGTTTTCCTGCTTTTTGCTTGTGCTGAAAAACAGGATCAAGCTGCTGCATCGCAAAAAGAAACAGCAGATGCCCAACTGGGGGAGATTAGTTTAGAAGTGACGGGTGCGGCCGCCGCCAAACCTCATTTTGAGAAAGGACTATTGCTTTTGCACAGTTTTGAATACGAAGATGCGCGCGAGGCATTCCAAGCGGCTCAAGCAGTAGATTCTACTTTTGCTATGGCTTATTGGGGCGAAGCGATGACTCACAATCATTCTCTTTGGCAGCAGCAAGACAAGGAGAAAGCACTTGTGGTTCTGAACCAATTAGCGTCCGATGCAGAAAGTCGTGCGGCGCTGGTAGAAACGGAACTCGAACGTGATTTTTTGACTGCCATAGAAATTTTATACGGGGAAGGTACGAAATACGAGAGAGATGTTGCTTACAAAAATTACATGGAACGGCTCAGTAAAAAATATCCAAACCAGCACGAAGTAGCAGCTTTTTACGCCATTTCTCTATTGGGCGCAGCTCGAAATGGACGAGACAAAATCCTTTACGACAAAAGTGCAAAGATTGCAAAAGGCATTATTGAAGAAAATCCCAATCATCCAGGTGCATTGCACTATTTGATTCATTCTTATGACGATCCGCTGCACGCTTTCATGGCAACCAATGCTGCGGACAACTACTCAAAAGTCGCGCCAGATGCGGCACACGCCCTGCACATGCCTTCACATATTTATATCGCATTAGGACGCTGGAATGATGTGGTAAACTCCAATATTGCTTCTTGGAATGCGAGCGTGAAACGCATGGAAAATAAAGGATTGAAAGACAATGCGCGCAGTTTGCATGCCCTCAATTGGTTGCAATATGGTTTTTTGCAAAGAGGAGAAGTCGAACGAGCAACGCCGCTTTTGAGAAAGGTCGTTGAGTATGCCAAAACCGATTCCAGCACCAGAACGCGCTCTTATTTATTGGCAATGAAGGGCGGTCATTTAGCAGAAACGGAAGATTGGAAGGGTGAATTTGCGAATCTTGAGATTGATGTTTCGGATTTGAATATTTTGAGTAAAGCAGGTTATGCTTTCTTAGAAGGTATGAAGGCGTATCATCAAAAAGAGGAAACTGCTTTAGTGGAGATTATCGAAGAAATGAAGCAGGCGCGTAATTTAGCGGTATCCGTAGTGGGCGATCAGGGCTTTGCGATGTGCAGCGCAGGCGGCTATGCGGGCAGACCACCCAATCAGCTGGATGTAGATATGGCGCACATTATTGAATTGGAGTTGAAGGCATACTTAGCAGATTTAAACGGAAAAACGGAGCAAGCAAATCAATATTTTGAAGAAGGTATGGCGATCGAAGAAGGTTTGAG
>JBCCRX010000550.1:0-3540 GCA_039201015.1 Bacteroidota bacterium
CTTGTTGCGCGATCTCAAACACTTTACTAAGTCTTAAAAGTTTAGTAAAACTATCACTGCCACAAACTAAAGTATTTTACCCGTTATTCGCATTATTTACTTATGTCAATCTCCAAAAACTGATTTCTTTTCAGTTGCTCAATTGTATGGGTATTCCAAGATTTATTATTTCTCACTATACAATAAAATATTTTTCCATGTAAGATATAAGGACTTATTTCTTTACTAAGATGCCAAGGAATATAAAATTGCCTGTTGTCTATTGCATAAATTTCCTTTCCTGCTTTAATGATTTCAATAGATGTATTTTTAACAAAGGAAAATTCAGTTAAAGTACTGTCTAAATTTATCAGGTGAGGTTTTCCCCCTTTTCTCTGATATGCTTTGTAGTAGGCATCTTGCACTTCTAATGGTAAACTTGAATAATTCAATTTTCTTATCCTTTTTTCTTTGATCAAATTCACCTTACATGAAAAGCATGATAAAGAAAGGATTAAGAGTGCTGGAACAATTAAAGTTTTTGAAAATATTTTTATCATAATATTTTTTCTAAAATATCAACCCTCTAGACCACCTCCACAAAAAAACGGATCGTCCAAGTTTACAATTTGGGTGCTGTATACTCATCATATTCTACACTGACCAACTCTCTTGTTTGCCTACTACTGCCACAATAAAAGTAAAACATTTTTATCGTTGAACTTTCGCTAAGAAAACTTAAAATAGTCCAAATTAGGTTTTGCTTTGAGTGCTTTCATCTGTTGTTCTACAAAGTACAGCTCGTTCATAATTTGTCGCTTACCCCTTTCGTCGTACTGCAAAAATGCCATTTTCAGTCCAACTTCAGTTTGCTGAACACTGGTGGCTTTTTCTTTACAAAATTGGACGTCTTTGTTGATTTCAGGAACAAGATAGAACCAAACACCCAAGCAGGCAAGTAATAAGGAAAACGGCAAATAAAACTTCAAGAAATTGCCAATCAACTCAAAGTATTTTGGATAGAGGGAAAAGGCAGCGACATAGAGCAATACAACAGTTAAAATGTAGAAAGCGTACATTCTAAAACTAGCCGCTCGCCCCTCGAAATGTCTTTTCACACCCAATACTTTTCTGCTTAGTGCTTGGATGTACTGTGTCATTAAAATGAGGGCGAGTTGTTCTTCAGAATTGAGCTGCCGCAAAGCTAGATAAGTCAGATGATTACTTTCAGTATTGAAACTTCGTCTTGATTGTAGGGCTTGTTCGCGTTCGTCCTCTGTTGCATAAGCAAACTCATCGAGTGGACGTTTCATGTATTCCTCAATTTCCTCATTGGCGATGATTTCTTTCGCCTCATCTGAAAAACGCCCTTTATAATTGAAATAGAATGCCATTTCATCATTGTCTACAGCATCTTGCCAAGCCGCCGCTTCGCTTGCTTCTATTTCAATGATATTTTGCTTGGCTTCCTCGGCATGATCTTGCAGCGGTGCATCATTCAAGTATTCTAAATAGGTAGCGACCCGATTTTTTTTGAGCGCATTTGCCCATAGATCATCTTCCAAGAGCGCATCTCGTCGTTCCTCTGCGTCTGCCTTATGCGGACTAATCGGAAAGCGATTCAAATAGTCTCGGTAGCTTTGCGTTGTGTGTAGGCTGGTTGCTCTTTCCCAAGCCGCTTCGATCATGCGCTTTCGCGTACGCATCTTTTCCGAAATGGGTTTGATGGCTTCTACCACTTGTCGCATGGCTACATCGGGATGTTTCCAGTGCGCAGACAAGATGGGATGTTCTGAACTCGGAAAAATGTCTACGTTTTCAAAATCAAAGCGTGTACCTTCCAAGTCCACGGCTTTCAGATAGATTGGCACTAAACTCAAACTTTGGTTGTAGTGCATCTTAAATAAGGACTTGAATTGGTAGGATTGGGTGTAAGGGGCATTCATTAGATGGGTACTCAACAACACCAATATGATGTCTACGGATTCCAAAAATACGTCTTGCTCGGTATACCAATCTTGGTAAGACTCTATGCTAAGGTAGGTGATGTCACTGAAATAATCGTTCGGATTGTTGTAGAGTAACTCGAAGTGCTGTTCTAGTAAGCTTAAATTGTCTTCGTCTTGCGCTGAATAAAGACACAGTATAGAAATGAAATCCTCCCGCTTCGCCATTTAGGTATTTATTATCTTCGGCTATGTGTGTGTGATGTGAGATGGCAGGTTTATCTGTCTGATGATCAAATACTTACTAGCTATAATGTTTTACTGAACACATTGTTCAGTAGCTATTTCATCATTTCTAAATCAGTATCTTCATACGCGATTAGGCAGAAGATCTTTTTACCTTACCTCAAGAAGTATGATCTATTTAGGATCGGACTTAATAGGCGAATTTTGAGAAGAACGCACAAAAATAATTCTTTTAGGGTCAAATTGAAATTATTAGGAACGAGACATGAATAAATTTGCAATTTTGGGTAGGTTATTTTCAAGTTCAAGTACAAGGCTTACACCCAGTCCATACACTGCTGGATAAAACACAAATTTGAAACACTGAGTACACTAAGATGTCTAGCAGTCTACACAACCCGTAAAGATTCGTTCTATCTTGTTAAATCCGTGTGGAAAAGAACAAAACTTAGACTACTGGACATTAGGGCAAAACAAACTACTAAGGCTTAGAGCATGTTTGGAGCACTATTTTCCTATAAACCAACATTTTATGAACCTGACTACAGGGTGTGACCGCCGCGTGATGTAACGCAAATAACTATATTTACATTAAAAATTTATGAGTACTAGTAAAATTATTAGCAAATCAGGTAGAAAAATTACCTTGTCATTAGAAATAGAGTTAGATTCCAATTCAATGCTCAAGAGTGAGGAACAAATAGCTAAGGCTTTAAACGAAGCGGGCGTTTTAGCTACCGAAGAAGCCTTAAAACAATTTGATACACAAGGCAGCCCTATAGAGAAGAATGGGAAGGTGTATACCAGTAAAGGCAAGCAAAAAAAAAATATCAATTTCCGTATGGCGCAAAAGAAATAGAGCGACATGTGTATCAATGTTCGCAAGGAGGAAAAATATATATACCCTTAGAATATAATGCGAGGATATTACGAGATTCGACCCCTCGTTTTGCTAAACAGATAAGTAGTAAGTACTCGGAAGTGGGAGCTAGAAAGGTGCAACGGGATTTAGAAGAGAATCATTGTCGGCATGTATCAAGAGACTATATCCAAAATTTGGCACAACAAGTAGGTGAAGTAGTAGAGAATAAGGAAGAAGATATACAATATAATTTACCAGTAGAAGTGCTTGATTGTAAGGTTGTTAGTTTGGGAAGAGACGGCACTACCGTGCATATAATAAAAGAAGGTTATCGTGAGACGATGAATGGGACGATAAGTTTTTATAGTGAGGATGGGCAAAGATTACATACGATATATTTAGCACAGGCACCAGAGTATGGTAAAGCTAGTTTCAATGATCGGTTTGCCAAACAGATAAATAAGGTAAAGTCTCTAATGAAGAATAAGGATGTAAAGTATATTGGTC
>JBCCRX010000551.1:0-3522 GCA_039201015.1 Bacteroidota bacterium
GCAGCAGGTGCAAGTATCATAGACATCGGTGGAATGTCTTCACGCCCAGGAGCAGAAGTGATTTCGGTGGAAGAAGAATTGAAACGTGTCCTTCCGAAAATAGAAGCCATTGTACAAGACTTTCCAAATGTCATTATTTCAGTAGATACGGTGCAGTCAGAAGTGGCAAAAGCTACCGTAGCCGCAGGTGCGCGTATCGTGAATGATATTTCAGCGGGCAGCATCGACCCGAAAATGTATGCCACCGTAGCCGATCTAGATGTGCCTTATATTTTGATGCACATGCAAGGAACGCCCAAAAGTATGCAATTGCAACCCCATTACGAGGATGTGAAGCAAGAAGTACTTGATTTTCTGATTCGAGAGGTAGGAAAGCTGAAAGCCCTCGACATCAAAGATATTATCATTGATCCTGGTTTTGGTTTTGGCAAAAGTTTAGAAGATAACTACGCCTTGCTTCGACACTTGCACCTTTTTCAAATACTAGAATGTCCTATTTTAGCAGGTGTTTCTCGTAAGTCTATGATCTACAAATACTTAGACATTCCAGTAGAAGAAGCCTTAAACGCGACGAGTGTATTGAATTTGGTCGCTTTACAGCAAGGCGCTCGCATTTTAAGGGTACACGATGTGCAAGAAGCCATGCAAACAATTCGATTGTGGGAGATGCTAGAAAGCGTATAGGTCTAACACCTAAAATAAATAGCAATATGAACATAACCGTTCCAACTTTACTAATAGACAAAAAACGCTTAGTCCGTAATGTAAAGCGCATGCAGCAAAAAGCGATCAACAACAAAGTGGCTTTGCGTCCGCATTTAAAGACGCCGCAATCGAATGGAGTAGGGGAGTGGTTGAGAGAAATGGGCATCGAAAAAATAGCGGTTTCCTCTTTGCGCATGGCGGCTTATTACGCAAAAGGTGGTTGGAAAGACATCACCGTAGCTTTTCCATTGAATGTGCTAGAAATGGATTTGGTCAATGAATTGGCTGCCTCCCTACAACTCCATGTACTGGTTGAATCAATCGAGACGCTTACGATTTTAGCCGCTTCCATTCGGCATGAATTGGGCGTTTATATCGAAATAGATGCTGGATATGGGCGAACAGGAATGCCAGCTTTGGATATGGCAGCCATTACAGAAGTAGTAGAAGCTATTGCGCAAGTGGATTTACTACATTTTACAGGCTTTTTGATTCATGCGGGACATACCTATAAAATAAGGCGAGATAAAGGCGCAATGCTGGCAATTCATCAAAAGCATTCAGAGGTAGCGAGGGCTTTGAAAGCACATTTTCTACCTGAATTTCCACGATTAGAAATCTCCTATGGCGATACGCCTTCTTGCAGCATGTTAGATGATTTTAGTGCCTTCGATGAACTGCGACCAGGCAATTTTGTGTGCTATGATTTGACGCAATACCACATCGGTTCTTGTGCCTTGGAGGATATTGCGGTAGCGATGCTTTGCCCCGTGGTGGCTTTGCATCCAAAGCGTTCGGAAATTGTAGTGTATGGCGGTGGCGTTCATTTTTCCAAAGATCGGATAGCACTGGAGAACGGAACTATTTCTTTCGGGCGAGTGGTAGATTGGAAGGGCAAAAACTGGACGATTTCAGCAGATTATAGCTATGTTCGCTCGCTTTCGCAAGAGCATGGTGTCATCAAAGCTAGTCCCGATTTATTGGCAACAACAAAAGTGGGCGATTTGCTTGCTATCTTGCCCGTTCATTCTTGTATGACGATTGATTTGATGCCTTATTATTTGAGTACGGAGGGTGAAGAGATTGGTATTTGGGATAAAAGTTGATTTGGCGATTGGTTTAATTTATCGGAATCAAGGTTTACAGGATATAAAGATTCTCAGGATTTTGGAGTAACTGAGTGATAACCAATTTTGAAAATTCTAGAATCCTATAAATCTCGATTCCGACAGGGTTATGATGAATCTTCACGATAGGTATGCCTAAAATTCCAACACTTCATTACGGAAATACCCGTCCGTCTTCCGTTTCAAAAAATTCGATTTCCATTTTTTCACCGTCAAAAACGCCGTAAGAGCAAGCATACAACCATTCTCCGATGTTGATGTATTGGCTGTGCTGATTTTTGAGGGTCATCTGGATCGGTAAGTGGCGATGCCCAAATATGAAATAATCAATCTTTTGCGCCAATTGCTCACTTTTTCTATTGGCGTAGGCGACCAACCATTCTTTATCGTCGCCGAGGTAATGTTTTACGACAGGGTCTTGATGTCGGCTTCGGATAGAAAAATAACGCGCCACTCCCAAACCTAAATTGGGATGCAAACGCGCGAAAAGCCATTGGCAAAGCGGATTGGTGAATACTTTTTTCATTCGTTTATAGCCATAATCATCTGGTCCTAAACCGTCTCCGTGTCCAATAAAAAAAGTTTTGCCAGCGATGTCTCGGATGATTGGTTTTCGATAAATCGGAATGCCAAATTCGTCTTCAAAGTAACGAAACATCCATAAATCATGATTGCCCGTGAAGAAATAAATAGGAAGATCGGCATCTCGCAATTCTGCCAGTTTACCAAATAGGCGAGCATAGCCCTTGGGGATAACGCTTTTATATTCAAACCAAAAGTCAAATAGATCACCGACCAAATAGATCGCTGCCGCATCTTCTTTGATGTGATCCAACCAGCGTACCATTTTTCGCTCCCGTTCTGGGCTGCTCAATTTGCCAGCAATACCTAAATGAAAATCGGAAGCGAAGTATGTTTTTTGCATGTTGAAATCACTGAAAGGAATAGGGCGTAAGTTGATAGTTTTGGAACAATGCTGTTTATTTATTGAGGCTGTATTTCTAATTTTTTCCTTTAAGCCTTGAAGAACAATGTTGTAAACTTAAGCCAAATCATAAATCTGTATTATAAGGCAAAATTACGCAGATGTATGATTGATGATTGCAGATTTATTTGATTGATGATCTACCAGAATCCTAAAGTTAACAGCATTACCCCAAAGAGGAAATATTTCGTTTAAATATGCTTCGCGCACCTCTGCGTAAAACCCTCTGCGTAGCTCTGCGGTCAAAAAAATTCATCACCTCAAAACTTCTACCTTACCGCCTTCGGTTTGCAAATCAATCAATATCCCTGGTGCTTTAGACACCTCAATGACCGTAGGTTCATTCACGAATTTGATATGGGTATTTGTACCAGACGATCCGACTGCTTCAAAGCAAATTTCGTAAAGCGCTGTACCGTCCGTTCGATTGATGCCCTGCAATTTTGGATCGTACCAGGCGAAAGTGAGGATACCTTTCTGCACGTCTTGTGTTCCAAAATTTTGTGTTGTCAAATTGGGTAAAGCAAAGCTTTTGACCCCTTTGTATTTCAAAATTTTTGTGTCCCATTTCAAGCTGTATTGCATGGAAAGTACTTGCTCGAATGCCCTGCCGTATATCTGTACACAGACTTCTTTGTTTTCGTCTGTTTTCACGTTGTAGCCGCCCAATATCAATGGACTTTGAGCAGTCAAGTTTTGGAATCC
>JBCCRX010000552.1:0-3506 GCA_039201015.1 Bacteroidota bacterium
CTTCTTTCTCCCTCAAACTCCCCTATCCAAAATGTAAAGAAACTTTTGTTCCAATGTACTATTGAAATGTACCCTAAGTAAGCTAATGCGAGAGACAGAAAAAAAGATTTGCTTTTTTGAAACAAAATTTCAGATATTTTTTTAGGCAAATACTCAATAAAAATAAAACAATTTTTAATCGTAAAAAATTTAAAATCAGTTATTTATAATTTTTATTTCCAAAAAAAACTCAACAAATACACTTTTCTGTCTTTTTTTCTAGGGGTAATTGATTGCATCTTTGTATTGTCGAAAGGAAAGAAATACTTTTGATAAGATCATTGAAAGATAAAAACTGAGAAAGATATAAGAGAGGATGCTTTTTGTTCAAGAAAAACAAGAACCGATTTAAGATCACTATACAATTCAATTGCCTTTTTTAAGATTGTATCAAGCTGTAAGAATATATTGTTAATTTCAGTTTGATTGAAAGCCGATTACAGGAGCAAAAAGTGTCCTCTCAAAATTAGAAGCGAGTTAAAATTAGAAATGAGAAAATTGACATTCTATTCCATGAACATAGCCCTTAACCTTCAAACACACTCCCTTTAATCCTGATAAACCTAAAAATTTTCGTAAAATTCGTTCTTTTTCATGAGATTATAACTTGTTGAATGTCGGACCTTGCCCCAGAGAAAGGGCAAGGTACTTTTTAACATTCAGGATATGAAAAAAGGAATTTTAAAAGATATTGCTAGTGTCTTTATATATTACCAACAACCGATTATGGTAAAATTGATGGGAGTGAGGGTTTCACTCCCATTTTTTAGAAACTTTACTTGTTGAATATCGACCCTTAATCAAGCTTAAAGATACTGAAGAATTTTCATGAGTTCACAAACTAGCACTGGGGTAATTTGGAAGCCACATCGTTCACTCGGTGTGGCTTTTTTTGTTTACGGAGCAATATTACGACATGTTACTTATAATTTCATTTTTTTATAAGTTAATTTTTTAATCCATTGGACTTCGTGCGAGAATGAACGAATTGACTTTCAAGGGTAGGGAAAAAAGCCCAAGAGCTTGTTTGGAAATTAAGAGCTTGCTTGGAGCATTATCTTCCTATAAACCAATATTTTATGAACTTGACTTTGAAAACAATGATTTGCAGGCATATAATGCTCCAAATATGCTATTAGATAAAGTATAGCATTCGACTTGTAAGAAAGCCCTTATAGGTGCTATCAATTAGATAAGGGAGAAAGGTAAGTTTTACGCAAATGAGCGATAACGAGCTTTATTAAATCATTCATTTCTTCTACCTCCAAATCTTCCGTAAATAATAACTCAAACTCGTCTTCTAGGGCTAAAGATAGAAAAAGCATATCTGTTTCATCAAAGCCCAAATCTTCTCTAAATACTGTTTCTGTGTTGAGTAGGTATTCTGGAATCTGAAATTCCTCTGTAATGGTATATTTGATTCTATGTTCTACACGAGATGACAAAGCATTCATAATTGTTCGGATGATTTTGTTTTCCTAATCTGTACATCTCCTAAACGGAAAAGTTTGGTAAATCGCCGTCTAAAAGTGAAATTTCCCTAATTTCGCGCCAAATAATCCACCGTCTCACAACTTGAGTAATTAAAAAACAATAAGCTGAACATTTATACCTATTATTTTTTTGCTAAGATTGATTGTCAAAACCTTAGCAGTAGGACGGGAGGGCTGATGATAAAGGTCAAAAATTAAACAGATGAATCAAGATCAACAAGTTCATAGAATAGAAAATGACGAAATCACACTGAAGGATTTGATTCTGAAGTTCAAAGAGTATGTGCTACAAATTTTTAGAAGTTGGTGGATTGTCGGAATCTTCATTTTGATAATGGCTTTTATTATGTATTTGAGAGCACGGCTTTCTGAAACCTCTTATATTGCACAGGTCACTTTTATGGTTTCTGGAGGTGGAGGAAGTGAAAATGTCAATCCTCTTTCAGGCTTACTAGGACAGGTAGGTATAGGTGGTGGTAGTGGCGCAGGCGATACAAATCCAATTAAGGTGATACAACTATCACAGTCATTGAAAATAATGGGGAGGATACTTTTTAGTGATGTGGAGGTGATGGGAAAGAAGGACTATGTTGCTAACCACCTTATCGAATATTATGATTATAAAGAAAAATGGGATGATGAAAAACTGAAAGACTTTTCCTTCCAACATCCAAAAATAGATAGCTTTAACCGTTTAGAGAATAGAGTACTTAAGCAATTGCACTTTAGGTTGAGAGGTACTGGGAGCGAACCTGCTTTAATAGCTTTATCTTGTGACGAAGATTCAGGAATATACACAATGACTGCCAATACATTGGCGGAAGATTTGTCGATACAGATTGCTAAAAAAGCTTATGAAACACTAAGCAGCTATTACACAGCACGTAGAATAGAACCTCAAAAAAAACGCTACGACGCAATCAAAACTCGACTGGATTCCGTTTCCAAAGTCCTAAAAAATTTAGACTACCGAGTAGCGAGAAGTCAAGATCAGAGTTTTGGTCTTCCAGATCGTACCTCTAATATCGAAGGAGAGCGTTTGCAGCGAGAACAACAGATTGCTATTCTTACTTATGGAGAAATAAGGAAGAATTTGGAGGTCGCCGATTATGCTTTAAGAAGCTCCAAGCCCTTTTTTCAAGTGGTAGATGATGCAATGTCACCAGCACAAAGAGTAAAACCTTCTACTACAACCGCTATAATACTAGGCATTATTCTGGGCGCGTTTCTAGGTATTCTCTTCGTGGTGCTCAGAAAACTTGTAATGGACGCACTCAATAGTTAAAAGTTATACTTTTGGTAACCTATTGATTTTCTATACAACTATTTTGTATTAAGTTGCGTCTTTATAGTATATGAGGAAATAATTGCTACTAGCCATAGTTGTAAATTGTTCATTATTATATACCTCACAGATTCATTTCAAAAAATCATTATTTAAAGAATCATACTAATTCAGATTTTGGCTCTGTCACCCGATTGTTTGGCAGGGCTTTTTTTTGCTTCTAATGAAGAAAGAGCATGTGAAATTAATTATTCCCGACGCGGCAAAGCCACTACGCGTCGCGTAAGAAAGCCCTTACAGCACTGATGAAGTATTTTACCGATTTTGGGTGAGCGTTGAGGGTTTAGAGCTTGTTTGGGAATTTTGCGAACTGATTTTCAATGATTTATGGTCCACGCCTCACGCCTGAGGCGGACAGGACTGCCTAAGGGTTCAAAATCGAGTTTAGCGAGCTAAGTGAGATTTTTAAGCCGACGGCAGGTTCAAAAATAATTGGAAATAAGGAAGCACAAATACAATACTACTTTAAATTTTGTCCATTATTGAAATTCAAAAAATTCTGATTGTAACGTTTTGCGGTGACCCAAAAAAGTCACCAAAAATCAGTAAACTCAGTGGTTTTCCGCGCCTTCGGCGCGAAAATTCTTTTGTAGGGAGAGCGGAATCGGCGGTTTTACCGCCGATTCCTC
>JBCCRX010000553.1:0-3480 GCA_039201015.1 Bacteroidota bacterium
GAGGGTGATTGGCATCCATTCGCCCGCTACGATTAAGTCTTGATCTTGATCGCCGTCGGCATCTAGCCAAAGCGCATCCGTGATTAAGCCGAGTTGCTGCAATTCGGGCGCAATTTGCTGGCTCACATTTTTAAATTTACCCGTGCCGTCATTTTCTAAAAGATAACCATTCATCGGGACGCCATAAAGAAAAGGGCGCAAACGAATACCGACAAACAAATCTTGATCGCCGTCTTGGTCGAAATCGGCGGCTTCTACGCAAGCGGTACTTTCAAATTGAAAAGTGGGCAGGACTTGATTGGATTTTTCAAAATTACCACGCCCATCGTTGAGGTAGAGGCGATCCATCAACGCAGAAGAACTGTTCGGAAATTCATTGCCGCCGCTCGCCACATATAAATCTTGGTCGCCGTCGCCGTCCGCATCAAAAAAGAGCGCGTCGGTATCTTCTGATATTTTATCGGCTTCAAAAGTAGCCGATTTTTGCTCTAAAAACTGCCCATTTTTTTGCTGCAAAAACAATCCGCCTGCTTGATCTTTCGCGCCACCAATATAGACGTCTGCTTTTCCGTCACCATTCACATCGCCCGTCGCAATTTTTGGACCTTCACTAGAAAGCATCTGGAACAGCAAGCGGTCGCGATTGAAGTCAGAAAAAGCGTTTTCTTGATGTACGAAATCTAATGATGATGCTTGAGGATTAAATATTGTCGAATCGTCAGACTGTACAATGCTTGAACTGCTGGAAGCAGCGTCATTTTCTTTTATTTGAAGCAATTGGTTGGCGGTAATATTTTCTAATCGACTTATTTTATCTGAATTCCATCGAACTACAATAGAATCAATAATTTCCGCCTCTCCTAGTCCAAAATGCAGCCGATGCTCCACACAAGATTGGAAACCACGCATGGGTGCGAGTTCTTGGTAAAGTTGCTGTTCATTGGTGTAAAGACTGACCTGTGCGCCTAAACCAAAAGTATTTTTTCCTTCGCCTTTCAACTCAACAGAAAGCGTATTGTGAGCAAGTTGCTCTTTGCTTTGATTTTTATAAATAAAGGGTGGCATATTAACATTATTGACGACTAAATCAAGGTCGCCGTCATTATCCAAATCACCGTAGGCAGCACCATTAGAGAAACTAGGAGCAGCCAAACCAAGACGGTCTGCCTGATTGCTAAATTGCTGGATTTTTGAATGATTGGCTTGGATTTTATCATTGAGAAAGGCATAATTGGATAGTGCTTCCGAAGGCATATCGTCAATCATTTTTAGGATGGCACTTTCTTCGGTACGAATAAGTTCGCGCACCCGTTCTGGATTGGAATAGAAATTCACGTAGTCCTGATCGAGTAAGTCTTTATAAATGCCGTTGGCAACAAAAATATCCTTCCAGCCATCCGCATTCATATCAAAAATCAGCGCACCCCAACTCCAATCGGTGGCTTCTACATCCAGTAATCTACCGACTTCACTAAACGTGCCATTGCCATTGTTGAGTTGCAGCACATTGCGCCCAAACTGCTGGTAATAGCCACTTGCCAATTTACGTTGATAGGTTTCCCAAGACTCAAATTGCGCCTTGGTTTTGTAGCGGGCATCGCTATTGGGCAGCATCTCCGTGACAAAGATTTCTGGATAGCCGTCATTGTTTAAATCTGCCATATCCGCGCCCATAGAACCCATACTGATTTCGCGCATCCAATTTTCTAAATCCTCTTGAAAAGTGCCGTCTTTTTGATTGATATAGAGGTAGTCTTTTTCAAAAAAATCGTTCGATACAAAAATATCTTGCCAACCATCGCGGTTCACATCCCCTATCGTTACGCCCAAACCAAAACCAATGGCACTCCCGTAGATGCCTGCTGCTTCGCTCACATCCACAAAGCGATTGCCTTCGTTGCGGTAAAGTTTATTGCCGCCTGCTGGATCGCGAATCGCTCGATTCGATTTGCTCAAATCACTACCCGAACCTATGGAGCGCAGTGAATTATTCAATAAATAAGCATCCAAATCACCGTCCTTGTCGTAGTCAAAAAAGACGGCGTGAACGGAAAGTCCTTCATCCGCAATGTTCCAGTCTTTCGCCATTTCTTTGAAAGTGCCGTCTTGCTGATTGATAAAGAGTTCATTGTAGCGATTTGGTCCACCAGGCGGGCCTGATTTGCAGACGTAAATATCCAACCAACCATCCGCGTTGATGTCCGCCATGCTCACGCCCGTTGACCAAACATCTTTGCACGCAACACCTGCTCGCTCCGTAATGTCTTCAAATTGAAAATCGCCTTTGTTGAGATACAGGCGATTATCCGTAGTATTGCCCGCAAAATAAATATCTGTGAGACCATCATTGTTGATGTCCCCCAAAGCAACTCCTGCGCCATTGTAGAAATTGCGGAAAGTATAGGTATTGAATGCTTCGCTTTGCTCCAGTTGGTTGACGAAGGTAATATTGGTTTGGGAAGGAGGAAGCGATTGGAAAAGCGTATTTGTTTGGGGTGGCTCTTGTTGGCAGGAAATAAAGAGTAGTAGCAGTGGGTAGATGTATTTTATGCTTGGGTAGTTCATTTTATCATAGACTGTTTTATCGTTACTTAGACAAAGAATCAGTGTAAATACAACATGTTGACTAAGTACTTCTACCTATTTGTTTAAGCTGTTTATTTGTTTAAATTGTTTATAATGAACACTTTACACAAGTTTATTGCCTAAATAAGTAGGTGGACAAAATTAATCTAGCTATTCAACTCGGTAGCATCGCGCTTGCAGCGCTCGCTGCCTCGTGGTGGTCTTGGAGGGCAGACAGAAAATAAAATATTGTAAAACAATATTTTATATTCTGTCTGCCCTCCAAACCTCCTATGCGCGCCGAGCCGAACTTAGGCGTGAGGCGATGGCGCGCTAAACGTAATCCAAAATTGTCCAAGTACTTACTATTCCATTAACATCTTTATTCCATTAATAAATTGTTGAAAGCTTGTCGAAATATTCTTTTCTAATACAATATGCTTACTGACCGTTTCTGCGGTCTTAATTTTGGGTAGTATTTTTAAACCAGCTAATTCAGGAATGATTTTCAGCAGCTCTTGAGCAGGATTTTGTATGCTATCAGGATTCCTATACCTAGCTATATTTTTGTGTTGCTCTATATTGAAGCGAGGGAAAGCACTTTTAACTGCTTCTAAGTCACCAAAATACTAGGCTTCTAGTTCACGGCATACGATCCTAATTTTGCAAGGACACCGACATTGAATTTCTGATAGGATATACTTACGTTTCGCTAATTTTAAATTCAAAAAAACAAAATTTAATTCTGAATATGCAGTAAAAAGAGGGACTTTCGGACAGAGAGAAAAAATCAAAATTGAAAATTTTGATTTTTTCTCTCTGTCCAAAGGTATAATTGAAATTTTTCGCAGAAAAATTTCAATTACGTATATGGTTTCTACTGTAAATGTATTTTTTCAAAATCAATTTCAGCGA
>JBCCRX010000554.1:0-3479 GCA_039201015.1 Bacteroidota bacterium
CGCCTTAGGCGAACAGGTTTTACGCTACTTTTCGTTAGAAAAAGTCTTATGTCCGCCTAAGGCGGATTGCGATTTTTCTGCCTCCATTAGCACAAAAATATCTTGTCAAGAACCTCAGTTTATTCATCCCTCGTTCCTTAGTCAAATAAATACGATATGAAATCCTATTGGATAAAGATAGAGCATTTTATTTTGCAACATACGGTCTGGATATTTTTGAGCCTATTCCTATTGGTCAGCTACCTAATGCAGATGGGGGTTCTCAAAAATAGCTGGATACTTTTTCTACAAACCTTCTTAAAGCTCAGTGCATTGTTCCTGCCAATCTTAGGGTTTGCGTTTTTCCGATCTTGGCTGCATCAGCGTTTGAAGAGAAAGCTATTGGTCGTATTTTGGTCAATTTGCTTCATCTTCTACCCCATTGCGCTCTACCTTTTTGGCGCAAGCAGCGATTTGGGATTATGGATAGTCCCAGTAGAATACTTCACGCAAGGGGAAGGAAAAGTATTGACCTGTAAAACCATTGGAATGAATATTCTAGCTACCCTAATAGTAATTACTTTTACCTTAGAAATTGCGCTGCTGCTCAATAAAAGATTTGTAGAGCGGGTGGAAAAAAATCGCTTTTTTCAGCGCTATGGGCTTCATCGAATCATTCTATTCAGTTGTGGACTGGCGGCTGTGTTGTTGGCAGGCATTGGCGTCATTGAAATATACGAGCAGAAACAAGCACAACAGTTTTTCGGTCTCCTTTCCTACTTCCTTTCATTTGCTGTACAATTTTTTATTATCATACTGATTTATTACGGCTATTTTTGGTTTAATCAAAACCTGCTCATCCCAAGAATCCTCAAAAAGAAAGGTATATTATTCTATGGTTTTGCTTTCATTGCCAGCATTCTTCTCTTTTATCCTTTCTTTATTTGGTGTATCAGAGTACTACCTATCGTAGAGGCTCTAGAGCTAGAAGCCTTCATGGGCGATCAAGTTTTTGGCAAAGATCACGGTAGCATCCCAATTCTAATTGCCCTTTTATCCGTTCCAGTCATCGTTTCCACGCAATGGTTTAAGCAAGACAGCCAAATCGCTCAGCTCGAAAAAGAGAAAGCGGATACCGAACTCCGCCTGTTGCGGCAGCAAATCAATCCCCATTTCTACTTCAATACTTTGAACAATTTATACGCACTCAGTTTGACAAAAGATGAACGCACACCAGAGGTCATTATGCAGCTTTCTGAACTGATGCGCTATGTGATTTATAAGGGGAAAGAAGCTACGGTTTTGCTGAAAGAAGAAATTAGATATATAGAAGATTACGTTTGTTTACGGCAAATTCGACTGCACAAACAATTGGATTATCGTTTTGAGCAGGCAGTAGAAAATGCACAGGCGAAGATACAGCCACTTTTATTCATCAATCTGATTGAGAACGCATTTAAGCATGGAATAGAACCCGCTGAACAAGATTGTTTTTTGCATATTCACTTGAAGCACAATGGTAAACAATTGATATTTAGTTGTAGTAATTCTTTTGAGGAAAATGTAAGAAGTGAAGAAGGAACGGGCTTGAATAATCTAGGTCGTCGGCTAGAATTGCTATTTCCTAACCGCCACTCTTTAGAGACCAAAGTAGAACAGCAGACTTATACTGCTACAATCAAAATTAGCTACAGATGAACATACGCGCCTTAATTATTGATGATGAACCACTTGCTCACTTGGTTATTTTGGAGTATGCAAAAAGTGTACCCAACTTGGAAATCGTAGGGCAATGTCATTTAGCAACCGAAGCATTGGCATTTCTGCAAGAAACAGCGGTAGATTTGGTCTTTTTGGACATCAATATGCCCAAGCTGAAAGGCCTAGATTTCTTGAGAACGCTAAAAAATCCGCCCTTGGCTATTATTACCTCCGCTTACGAAGAATATGCTTTGGAAAGTTTCGATTTGGATGTTTGTGACTATTTACTAAAGCCTTTTCGTTTAGGACGTTTTCTAAAAGCTGTTCACAAAGCGCAAGAAGTTTATCAATTCAAAACACAATCTAAAGCACCTTTCAAATCAAATCAAGATAAAGCTAAGCACACCTTTATCAAATCAGATAAGCGCATGGTGCAAGTCAATTTTGATGATATTCACTATTTGGAAAGCTATGGTAATTACGTGAAAGTATGGCTCGAAAAGGAATATTTATTGACGCCAAGCACTTTGACTAATTTTATAGAACAATTGCCTCAAAATCAGTTCTATAAAATTCATAAATCTTACGTTGTCAACCTCAAAAAAGTGGACTATTTGGAAGGCAATGCTGTAGTAATGAAGAACAATACCACACTCAGTATTGGCAAGAATCAGCGACAAGCTTTTAAAGTTTTTATTGCAAATTATAAGAATTGAACAAGCGAACGTCTATAAGCACAGTTTCATTTTATCGTTTATGCGCCCCTTATAAAACTATTTGCGTAGCTTTGCTGACTGAAATTTGAAGACCTTGCATAGCTCCTTCCAATTCGTCCAAAGCAAGACTTTATGCAGCTTCCGAAGATATTTGATTCTATCTCTAGTTTTAGGCAAGAGGAAGGTCTGCCCCAATTCGATTCCTTGAGTCAATACATTGAGTACATTGTGCCTAGTATTCGTCCATTCGGAGAAGATTTGTACGAGACAGAAAACTACGTGGGGGCGTCTTGGCTAGAATTTAGTGACGATGAAACGGATGAAGCCTACAAAAAAACGGTCGTTCACTATTTCAACGAAGGAAGAGAATACATGCGCTCTGTGAATGGCGATATCACTAGGGGCAGTTGGGAACTCAAAGAGGGAGAAAATCGAATCGTGCTAGATACCAGGCAAAGGGGCACAGAGCTGTATGATCTCACTTTTTTGCATCCCTATTTTTTTATTCTTAGAAAGCACGGTACTAGAGAATATTTTGTCCTAGGAAGGGAGCAAAAAACAAGATCGCTCACTTGGCGAGAGTACGCCGAAGCATTGGATCAGGTGTATGAAAATAACAATACTGTTCTTATCATTGTAACAGTTTTGGTTTTTATGATTGTAGCCTTATTCTTTCTTTTAAGGTAAAGGAACGAGTCAAAAAAGCTTGGCTCATCGGGGAATTTTGTGGAGAGAAGGAATTATATAGTTCCTTCTCTCCACAAAATTCCCTTATTATGGAAGATAAAAAAAGTACTTTTTTCATCTTCCACAAAAATAACCGAAGAGCCAAAAGCTTTAATATTTCCAATTAAAAATGGAACAACTCCTACAAAAAATTCGGGCAAACATTGTTCAAATTGCAACTTCCTACAGCAAGGAAGGAACGGGTTTCTATTGGAAAAAATATGATCTTATCGTCACCAATGAGCATATTGTTCGCGATCATCAAGAAGTAATTATCGAAGCACAAGGCGTGGCGCGACAAATGGTGAAAGTGCTCTTCATTGATCAAAAAAACGACATCGCTTTCCTAGCAACGCC
>JBCCRX010000555.1:0-3474 GCA_039201015.1 Bacteroidota bacterium
CCGTGCCTCCGCCATAAATCAAGATACCATAGTAAAGCTCTTGGAACGTATTGGTTTCTTGAATGGCATTATCGGGGTTGCCCATTTGAAAATTGAGTGCATCCTCAATACGCATACCCGTCAAGCCCCAACGTCCATTGTTTAAAGTGTCGCTGCAACTGAATAGATTGTCCTTTACCGCTGCACCACTATCTTTTCTCGCCCCACCACCTGCCCATTTATAAAAACCGATGCGATATAAATGCCATTGGAAAAATGGATCAAATCGAAGGTGTTTTGCCCTTGCAAAGATTGGATTAATTGTCCTGTTAAAGAATAAAAGCGCACTTCTAGCTGCGAAATAGGCACATCTTCCTCCAGCTCCAACTGCAAAAAACCTGTACTTGGATTGGGAAAAAACTTTACTTCATTGGCTACTATCTGTTTTGTAAAAGAAATGGGAGAAAGCGTATCACAAGGACTACCCTCCCAAGCACCTAGGCGATAATTAGGAAAATTAGGGAGCGAAAAAGAGTTGTAAGTCGGCAATAAAATACCATGCTGCTCGACATTGCAAGCTAGTCCTTTTTCATTCGGGTTATGAATGACGTGCAAATAGCGTGTACCATTAGCCGAATTGATGTAAATTTTACCGTCTGGGGCAAGTTGTCCTAGAAAGAAATAAGTAGGGAAAGGCGCTAAAAACCCATCATATTCTGCTACTTTGATCGCACTCGCTTCTATATTGCTTGCCCAAAGATCGTATTGTATAATGCGTTGTCTTAGAATATGATAAACAAACCTAGAGTTGGGCGAAATGGATAGTCCACCACCTCCGTCATTAATGTCTTGTACAATCATATCATTAATACTTCCTTTGTTCGTCATCCAGCCGGTACATCTATCAAAGTCATAAATATCTAAGTAGTGCGGATCACCAACCCTTACAGAATTAGGGCTAATGTAATATTTTCCATCAGGTGTAAAAAAAGCCTGACCTACACCTGTTTCTGTTCCAAAACTTCGAAAGATTTTTTGATTGGGAAATCTCCTAATCCCTTCTGGTGTCAACAGCAGTCGTACAAACTCATTATTGAAACAACGGTCAATAGGGCAAAGCTGCTCCACGATAATCCACCAATCGCGTCCATTACCATGTTTGACTGCCATCAAACGTCCTTTAGCCAAAGTATCATTTACTAAGGTGTCCATTCTTAAAGTTACTGCTCCAAGACCTTCATTTTTGGACATATCTATTTCAGAATACCATAAATAGGGCATGTGGATAAAAATTTCTCCATTGACAAAATTTTGACCTGTTCCGTGTAGAAAAGCGTAGATATGGTTTCCTTTGGGATGTGGTAAAGCTAAGATGCCTTGTACCGCTTTATAGCCATAGCGATCGAATTCATTAATTTCTGCTCCATTTTCTATGATTTCATGAACTGCATTATTGATTTGAATGCCATTAGAATAGAACAGTAAGTTGCCAAGCGTATCACATAAGCTAACATTAGCAAAATCAAAACCTATTTTTATTTCTTGATTGTTGATTAGCCTCAAAGAAGTATCAGGATTAAAGTCATAGATAGAAATGCCAAAGGTATCTGATGTTGGATTTTCCAATTCGCTAGGATAACCAGTCAACCAGATAAAGTCATGCTTTTGGCAAAAAAGTAGGGCTGATGAATAAATCATCAACCCTATCAATATTAAGTGTTTCATTTTAAAATGATTAACTTTTGAATTTGTGTAGAATTATCTTCTTGTGTGAGTAAGCAATAGTATATTCCTGAAGGTATATTTTGGATAGAGATGTAATTCTTTTTACTACTTAACTCTTTTACTAATATCTCCTTACCTGTTAAAGAAAGAATTTTAAACTTAGCAGGAAGTAAAATCTCCCTTTCAGTTTCTATGGTAAGAAATGTAGATGCTGGATTTGGATAAATCTTGAAGGAAGGAAGAACTGAATCTTTAATCAATTTTGAATTATCTTGTGCTGTTCTTGCTTCTACTTCATCGCATAGTATTTCATCATCCCAAAAAATAGCTTGGAATAAGATATTATGAAGCATACGAGCGGAGTACACAAATTTTCCTCCTTCTTTTGGACATTGATTCGCAACAGTTAAAATAGCTTGACGCTCTGATTCATCAAATTCCCTCTTAGGATTTTCTAAATATTTCAAATACAGGAAATGAAATATTTTCTCATTCTCCGCTAGTATTACATTATCTGCTTCGACAAGAACAGAATTTTGTCGAACTTCTTGCCGTAAGGAATTAAGCCTTTGCTCTAAGCGCGTGTTCAAATTAGCTATAGATGATCTTACTCCTTCTGTCTGAGTTAGCAATAACCATTGCTCAGTTAGCAAACTCAGTTTTTCCTCATTACTATTAGTGTTCAGATACATGCGTCTGTTGCTATTCAAGGCTTGGAATAAACTATCTAGAATTTTATTGTCTGTATAAAGCAAATCAGTTAAACTATTTTGTGTCTGATATGCTTCACTCAAGCTTTTTTGAATATTAGCTAGTTCGTAAATGTTTCGTCCTCGATTAGCTCTAAAAAAAGAGTCCACTTGACTATCTTGTCCTATCAAATTGCTATCTCGAAGTAAATTATAGAGCAAATATTGTTTGGATTCCCAATTCAGCATTGCTCCATAAGTGGAATTTTCAAAATCGTTAGTAATTATCCGTTGATTATTTTCACTCAAATTTTGCGGAATTGGTGTACCAACATTACAAGCGTTGGTCAAATTGCAAGGAATTACTGCTCCATCACTAATACGAAAAAATTGAATAGGTACAACAGCTCCAAAAGGAGCATTGGGTGGATATAAGGGACTTTCATCAGTATTAACAATAAATTCTGACGCTAAAACCTCTGTCAACAAATCCCCATCATGCTTCGCCCCATTCACACTATAACTGCCCAACCACCGATTTCCACCTTGCACTTGCCGACCAATAATCGTACCGTCGGGGCAGAGTAGTCCAGTGGCGGTCGTCCAGTTATCATCACCGATATTATTTTGAAGCAGTTGAGCATCTTCACTCATGCCTTCTAATTGGATGCCTCTTTTCGAGACCAAAATATCATTGCAACAAACCGAAAGATTGGTGCTTGCCGAGCCTTGTATGCCATGTATCGCACCATAGAGGCTTGGAAAATCTACATCTATCAGACAATCACTTACCAAAATATCATCAGAAGCAAGCACCAATACGCCTCGTCCTTCGCCACTTTCTACCGATCCACTTTGATCGGCTATAAAGTGAATCTCATTACCGTCATAAACATCAATCCCTTTTGAGCTATTGATTTCAATCCCTCTAGGACGACTGACTGAGCTTACCCCAATCAATAGGACAGTCTAACAATAATTCTTCGTTAATAAAAAAGGTTCAAAATAGATGGATTTTTGAGTAGCTTTCAAGGGGTAGTTCAGATTTCTAGGTGTTTGAAATGTTAAGCCACCCAAGAGC
>JBCCRX010000556.1:0-3468 GCA_039201015.1 Bacteroidota bacterium
ACCCAAATTTTTAAGAATTATCGCGAACTAATACAAGGCGCGAAGAGGGAAGATAGCCTGTGTTACCTGACTGATGAGCAAGGCAGTAGTAGTTTGGGAGAAAATTAAAAATGGGTAGGTTATTTTTTACATGTTCCCTAACGTCAAGCACTCGAAACGATTCGCTATGAAAACATTGCGTGCTAAACTGAGAAAGTCTATTGATGCCTTGCCTTTTGTGGATGCAGCTCGCCGACACCACCGAGTTGAGTATGGACTTATTCATAATAAGCATCGAAGCAAAAGTACTTGTACGAGCATTTTACATTTTTCGCTGAATAAATCCGCTACGCAGTACGTCAAAAAAGTACTATCTCAAGCAGCAAGTTCACTAAATATATCTTGCGCGCACTTGAATGGCTATGCCTTTCATTCTGATTTCCCATATCTGGATTTATTGAGCCAAAAAGAATTTGAAGCCTATCAATATCTATTCAAACCACAAGGCTATTTATACAGCGTATTCGGTGGTATGATTGATGGCTTGCAAGCACTTGAAAAATATCTAGTCGTATTGATGATCCGTGATCCTAGAGACATATTGGTTTCTAGCTATTATTCCACCGCCTACAGTCATCCTGTTCCTGGAAAGAACAGCAATAAACTAGCTGCATTTCAAGAAAAACGCCAAGAGACTCAGCAAATGAAAGTGGACGAATACGCGATTAATGAGAGCGAGCATTTGCTAGAAATTTATCATCGTTACATCGAATTGTTGCTGAAACAGCATCCTACTTGCTACGTAACCAAGTACGAAGATATGGTAGAAAATCACGAAAAATGGCTCAATGATTTGCTGGCATACTGTCAATTGGATATTGATAATGATTTGAAAGCACGCTTACTGAAGCAAAATAAACGCTTAAAACCAAAAACAGAAAACATCAATGATCACATGCGCAAAGGCGTGGCGGGTGATTTCTTGGAAAAACTACAGCCCCAAACAATAGGAATATTAAATGCTAAATTTGCGCACATACTGGAGCGATTTGCTTATGACATCAATTCGTCCAATATATAACAGACTTGATACGTCATTGACAATCAAGAAGTTGTGAAAGAAAATTGAGAGTAATTTATCAAATTTTCAAGATTTGACAAATTTATACGCTCACAAAAAACGGATTATCAGCCATCTGATTTTTTAGTGAAGATAGTCGTAACGCATCAAGTCTAAGAGCTTGTTTGGAAATTTATTTAATTGATAATTAGTCGTGTACGAAGTTTTTAAATAAAAAAAATTAAATCTGAATAAAGCTCCTGAAATCTCTCAACAAGTATGTCTGACAAATCTCTGTGGACGGAAACACAAATTTTTCCTGATTTTTTGAAGAAAAATCAGGAAAAATTTGTGTTTCCGTCCGAAGAAAGAAACTTGAGCATACTTGTTGAACGATTTTTAAGCGCTATTCAGCATTGCTTTGAACTAAATGTTAAAAATTTCAAGACTTCGTACACGCCTAATTGATAATCAATAGTTTATGGTTCACGCCTTACGCCTCACGCCTGAGGCGGACACGGTCTGACTAAGCAATCAATTGTGAGTTTATCAGCCTGAGGCGGACACGGTGAGGCAGACACGGTCGGGATAAGTGAGCAATTTATTTCAACGTCAGATTCATAAAATGTTGGTTATCAGGACGATAAAATCCAAACAAGCTCTAGCTCTAATATTCATAACGCCTAAGGTTCACTCCTAGACACCTGCCCGATTGCAGGACGGGTTTTCTAGGTCATACACATATATATCGAAATTTTTCTCAGAAAAATTTCAATTATGCTGATTATAACGTTTTGCGGTAAGAGAAAAAAGTCTCTAAAAATCAGCAAGTTGAGGTGTTTTCCGCGCCTTCGGCGCGAAAATCCTTTTGGAGAGAGAGATGAATCGGCGGTAAAACCGCCGATTCATATCTCCCTCCTGAAGTTCCCTTCGCTACCTTAGCAGCGAAGTATATAGAATTTCAACACTTATGAAACGCTATTGCAGCATTTAATAACCACTGCATTCCGTTATAATCAGCAATTATGTAAGAGGTTGCTGCTGTGAATCTATTTTTTCAATATCAGTTTCAGCGAAACGTGAATACTAACGCAAACTTCATGCTTACATCCGAAGTGGAAAAAAAGAAAATACTACTCATAACTGGTTCGGGAAGAAGTGGCAGTACGCTACTGTCCAAATTATTGAACGAAATTGAGGGTTCGTTCAACGTCAATGAACTGGTATTTACGCATCTGAATGGTGTGGAAAGAGACTACCCTTGCAATACAGGGGATAAATTCTCGGAATCACCAATTTGGCAAAAAATAATGGCACAGTATGGCGAAAAAAACAAGCTCGATTTGCTGAAATATCAACCTCACCGTATTCCCAATACTAGAAAATTGGTGCGCGCACAGCTTTCTCCTTTCTACCAAACGGACGAGGCTAGCAATTCCTACTTCAAAGACTATCAGCAAGCCATAAAAGACCTTTATCATGCTATCTTTGAAGCAACAAATGCGACCATGATAATAGATTCTTCCAAAATTGCGCCTTTCGTGAATGTGGTGACTCAAATGGAAGAATTTGATATCTATGTATTGCATTTGGTGCGGGATCCAAGAGCAGTGGCTTATTCTTGGCAAAAAACCATTAAGCGACAAGATGTAGATGCAAGTACTAATCTTTTCATGGAAAAGCGAACGCCGACTAGAAGTTCCATACGCTGGCAATTGGTTAATATTTTTGCAGCTTCTCTAAAAGAAAAATCAAACCTAAAATACCACTATTTAAAATACGAAGACTTTGCTAGAAATCCTGCGTATCACTTGGCAGAAATCCTTCGTTTTCTAGGAAAATCGCCCGAAGAAATTTCTGTGAAAGACAATCAAATTCATCTAAAAGCCATCGATTACGGCATTTGGGGTAATCCTAACGTAAGGCAGCAAAAAGACATCGTGAAAGTACGCTACGATGATACTTACAAAGAGAAGCTATCGCTCGGTGCACGCCTAACCGCTACTATCATGTCTATGCCCATGCTGATGAAGTATGGTTATCGAATTTGGTGAGGCTTCATCGACAATTAATCTATCATAGATTTAGTACATTGTAAAATAAGTTTCTTTGCATTTTAGATGGGAGAGTTTGAGGAAGAAAAAAGGGTTTTAGAGAAACCTTTTTTCTCCCTCATCCCCTGTTCGCCACCGTCTTCGACGGCGGAGATGGGTTTTTTGAAGCTCAAAATTCTAAGGAATTTCTCGCTTCTCAAAAATTGGAAGAAACTAAGTTTCTTTGTATTTTAGTAGGGGAGTTTGAGGGAGAAAAAAGGGTTTTAGAAAAACCCTTTTTTCTCCCTCAACCCTTTTTCGCCGCCGTCTTCGACGGCGGCAGATGGGTTTTTTGAAGCTCGAAATTCTAAGGAATTTCTCGCTTCTCAAAATTAA
>JBCCRX010000557.1:0-3454 GCA_039201015.1 Bacteroidota bacterium
AAGTTCATATTCCTCTTTCAAGCTCTAAAAATACGGGACAGTGATCCGAATGCACCACATCGGTCATTTGAAAGGCATCCACGATTTTGTCTTGCATATTATCTGTAATAGATTGATAATCAATACGCCAGCCTTTATTTTTGGCTCTTGCACCCGCGCGATAGCTCCACCAACTATACTGTACTTTTGTTGGGTGCGTATCTCGGAAGGTATCTATGAAGCCACTATCGAACCATTTGGTCATCCATTCGCGTTCTTCGGGTAGGAAACCTGAATTTTTCTTATTGCGCACGGGATCGTGAATATCTATTTCTTGGTGTGCAATGTTGTAATCGCCTACCACTAAAATGTGCTTTCTTTGCTGACGCAGTTCATTCATCCAGATTTGAAAATCTTTCAGAAATTCCATTTTTACACCTTGCCGAATATCACCAGAAGAACCCGAAGGAAAATAGCAATTCAACACAGTAAGACTGTCAAAATCAGTGCGTAAGACACGACCTTCTGCGTCGTATTTTTCTATTCCCATACCCGCCGCCACAAGTTTGGGAGCAGTTTTATAAAAAGTCGCTACGCCGCTGTATCCCTTTTTTTGCGCAGAATGCCAAACGGATTGATAGCCTAATGCTTCTAGCGCACTCAAATCTGCTTGTTCACGCAAGGCTTTTGTTTCTTGCACACAAATAAGATCAAAATCATTCGCTGCAATCCAATCAGCAAAACCTTTTTTGAGTGCTGCTCGAATTCCGTTGATGTTGTAGGAGATAATTTTCATGATGTGAATTTTGCTAGAAAGAGTGTGTCCGTAGATCACTTTGGAATACGAATAGAATATGACGTATCTTAATACTGTGTAAACTAAGTTTATTTGTATTTTCTCCCTCCCCCCTTTTTCGCCGACGTCGAAGACGGCGGCAAATAAGTTTTTTGAAGCTCGAAATTAAAACAAACTTATTTCAAGTGTACTCTCAGAAGTCAAAATTCTAGTCCACTTGCATCAAATCTATGATACCAGGCGTTCTTGCCACATTGAAGCCTTCGGCGTAGGCATAACTAGCGGGACGACCAAAGGTTTTAGATTTTCCCTTGATGAGATCGAAAAAATCAGAACCTGTGAGTGGCGTTGACAATTCATTGGAATCAGGGTCGTGAAATTGGGAACGAAAAGATAAGATTAGTTCAATTTTCTGCTCCATATAGCCGGAAATATCGACCACAAAATCGGGAGTCAATTGACGATCCTGTATGTAGTGGTAAACTGCTTTGGGTCGCCAACGCTCTTGGATATTACCTTCTGCATCTTTGGTCTCTATTTTTTGTAAGCCAGAAAGGAAACAAGCATCCGCAGTTAGTTTTGCTGCCTTAGCATGGTCGATGTGACGATCTTCTAGGGCATTTGCTAAGACAATGTCGGGTTGATGCGCTCGTAATACTCTGATAATTTTCAGTTGATTTTCAACAGAGTTTCGAAAATAGGCATCCGCCATCGCTAGATTCTTACGAAAGGCAGCACCCATTTTTCTACGCGCTCCTTCTGCTTCTTCCAAACGCAATTCAGGTGTGCCGCGTGTTCCCATTTCCCCTTTGGTCAGGTCTAGTAGTCCAACAGTATAGCCAAGCGCGATATGCTTGAGCAATGTGCCACTACAACTCAATTCTATATCATCAGGATGCGCGCCAATAGCAAGAATGTTTATTTTCATAGAAACGTGAAATGATAAGGGCGCATCAGCCTGATGCACCCAATAATATATACTCCATTCGGGATAAAAAAATGCATTTTCTTTCACTCTTGTACACCTTGTTAATCTATGTTATGCGTACAAAAAAGAATTTTTTATGCAATAAAAATTTACGCCTTTGGGGTTTTCGGACAAGAGACTCAATGTAGAACTAGCAGTATCACAGATCGTCAATCATCCGATCATCTGCCATCTAATTTTTATAATTCAAAATCGTTTTTTCAATAATATCACAGCATTCATGCAGTTGTTCTTCCGTCATGACAAGTGGTGGTGCAAATCGAATAATATTGCCATGCGTTGGTTTTGCTAGTAAGCCATTTTTTGCCATAGCTAAACATAGGTTCCAAGCCGTTTTGCTATCTTCGGTATCATTGATGACTATGGCGTTGAGTAAGCCTTTTCCACGCACTAGCATCACTTGGTCAGAGCGGTCAACTAAAGATTGCATACGCTTACGAAAAATTTCCCCCAAATGTGCAGCATTTTCTGCTAAACGCTCGTCACGTACTACTTTCAAAGCCTCCATAGCAACGGCACAAGCTAGTGGATTACCACCGAAAGTAGAGCCGTGTTCTCCAGGTTTAATGGTCAGCATGATTTCATCACTCGTTAAAACCGCTGAGACAGGAAACACACCTCCTGACAAAGCTTTACCTAAAACCAAAATGTCTGGCTTGAAACCATGATGGTCACAACAAATCAATTTGCCCGTGCGAGCAATACCCGTCTGCACTTCATCGGCAATGAAAAGCACATGGCGAGCGCGGCACAGATCATAAGCACTCTTTAGATAATGATCGTCGGGAACGACCACGCCTGCTTCACCTTGTATGGGTTCTACCATAAAACCTGCTACATTTGGGTCTTGCAGTGCTTCCTCTAAAGCTGCTAGATCATTGTATGGAATAATTTCGTAGCCTGGTAAAAATGGTCCGAAATTAGTGGTACTGCTAGGGTCGGTGGAAGAGCTGATAGCTGCTAGGGTTCTCCCCCAAAAATTGCCCGTCACGAATATGACTTTCGCCTTATTGGAAGGGATTCCTTTCACTTCGTATGCCCATTTTCGACAAAGCTTTAATGCGGTTTCGCCTCCTTCCACACCCGTATTCATAGGAAGCACGCGATCATAACCGAAGTATTCCGTTACAAATTTTTCGTACGGTCCTAACACATTGTTGTAAAAAGCACGAGAAGTCAGCGTTAGGACTTCTGCTTGCTGTTTTAGTGCACCAACGATTCGTGGATGGCAATGTCCTTGGTTGACGGCAGAGTAGGCAGAGAGAAAATCGTAATATCGCTTTCCTTCTACATCCCAGACCTGCACACCTTCTCCTCTTTGCAAAACAACAGGTAGTGGATGATAATTATGTGCACCATAACGGTCTTCCAGTTGCATGAGGTTTTGGGAGCTAAGTACATTTATTGCTGTCATAATTCAATTTTATTTGTTCTGCTTTTGGCAAAAGTAGCTTTTTCGGTGCTTCTTCGCAAATTAGGTTTTTGCTTGTCTGAATAGGTATTTCGCTGATGCCAATTCTTGATGGTTCAAATCTTTGGCAAAATATTTCGGTTCTTTGAAAATTTTTGTGATCTAGCTGTACGATTTCAGGCAATAACATGTTCTTTTTGTCTTAGCACAAAAAGAACCAAAAAAGCCAAGACTGAATTTCTTTTTTTGCGTTGCAAAAGCACCAAAAAGACTAAACAAA